>NZ_BOVK01000060.1 GCF_018403685.1 Xylanibacillus composti | reverse complement strand
AAAATCTTTGACAGACCCGTTCTTCATACCGTATACTTGCATTAACAGATCCCGCCCGCGCCTCTTAACAATGCGAAACTGGGCGGGCCATTTTATTTTCAGGGGTGCTTAATGTGGACGGAAACCATGAAACAAATTTAAAGCCTCCTGCGACTTATACTGAAATGCTCGATAAATTCAAAGATCGTGGCCTGATCATTCAAGATGAGATTAAAGCCGTAGGGATACTAAAACGAATCAATTATTACCGTTTAACAGGTTATTTGCTTCCTTACAAATTGGACGAAAATCAGTACAGGGAAGGGACGACTTTCGAAAACATTGTAGACCTGTATCATTTCGATATGCGTTTACGGTCTCTTTTGTTGGACATCTTTGAATATGTAGAAATAAGTATGCGCTCATTGATTTCATATCATCTTGCTCATAAATACGGTGTGGAATGTTACAACGAACCTGTAAATTTTTCTTTTCGAAAGTCCATTGATTACGATAAGTTTATCTCCAAATTGTACGAAGAACTGGATCGAAGCAAAGAAATATTTGTTTCACATCATAAGCACAACTATCGCCAAAGATATCCTATCTGGGTTGCGGTTGAAGTGCTTTCGTTCTCCAGTTTATCCATTTTGTACACTAATATGAAACCAGAAGATAAACGGGTGATTTGTAAACAATTTGGCTTGAAGACGAACAAGCTTATGGATAGCTGGTTGCATTCCTTATGTATTCTGCGAAATCGATGCGCTCATTTTTCCAGAATATACGATACCAAGCTGACTCATCAAGTGGCTCTTACTTTCGACGCTCAAAAATTAAAGATCAAGCCAAATACGCTATTTGGGGCAATCTTCACTTTAAAGTACCTTGTTCAAGACCAGACCACGTGGAGTAGTTGGATTACAGAGTTGAATTCGCTGCTCGATCACTATAATCATGTGTGTGAATTATACAGAATAGGTTTCCCAGAAGATTGGGAAAACTATCTCCGCTCCATCCCAACAGATACTTCTTATACATAATGTGTTTTGACATGCGTATTTGGTAGTAGCAAACAGCTGATAATACTCGGAAAAAGGGTCGCATAAGGAAAGGAAAAGTGCCCGAATGCCTGACAGAAGTAGGCTTTCGGACACTTCGGTACATTGTGGGCCACCGCGTATACCACACTGGCTGCGTGGACTTCAAAACTGGACTAGGGCTCAACTTTAGTGGGATACGCCGTTTAGTCTCCGTCTGGGGCTAGCGGAAGAAGACAATCAGACTAGCCTAAAGCGTAGTGGGTGACTTAGCAGCGCTCTAGGCGAATACTTCATAAGTCACTACACCCGTAGAAGCTTATGTGGCGATATCTTCGGACAGGGGTTCAAATCCCCTCGCCTCACCAATACTCTCAAAGAGGACGTCTTCACGTCTGTTCCAACCTGCGCCGAAATGCCGTCGATATTGATTTGTGCTGCCAACAGCGTATAAACAGCCTGTTTGGTTACGAGCTGGATCTGGACATCGATTCCATTGCCTTTGACGGACTGAATGGATTCCTCGGTGAGGGATTTCGCCGGGGTTTTATCACAAGACCGCGAGATATTTCTGTTAAAGCATCGATAATAAATGAGCCGGTACTTTTTTCATGTTGAATAAGTCTAAATTGAGCGATAATCGGTCAAGGGCAGCTTTTTTGTCGATTGTATAGTAAAGGAATGTATTCATATAATTAGAGCATGTGGTCGCGATAAGTTAATTCGATCACAAAATTAGTCAGAGGAGATTGTATGATATCATTCAATTTAGTTTTGGTGGCTGTATTGATCCTGGCAACTGCATTTTTCGTTGCGACTGAGTTTGCGATTGTAAAACTGCGTCCGAGCCGTGTTAATCAACTTGTGCTTGAAGGAAGAAAAAATGCGCTGGCTGTTCAAAAAGTAACGAGTAATCTGGATGGATACTTGTCAGCTTGCCAGTTGGGTATTACGATAACAGCTTTAGGCTTGGGTTGGCTTGGCAAACCAACGGTAGAAAAATTGCTGTATCCGCTTCTTGAGCCTGTATTGCCGAGCGGAGTGGTTTCGGTTATTTCATTCGTGATTGCCTTTTCTTTTATTACTTTTTTGCATGTTGTTATCGGCGAATTAGCTCCTAAGACGATAGCGATTCAAAAAGCGGAAGCTACCACGCTATTACTTGCAAAACCGATTATTTGGTTTTATAAGATCATGTATCCATTTATTTGGCTATTGAACGGTTCAGGCAACCGTGTAGTAGGATGGCTTGGCTTTAAGCCCGCCAAAGAGCATGAAGAAGCCCATTCGGAAGAAGAATTGCGAATTATTTTAGAGGACAGCTATAACAGTGGGAAGATCAATAAATCGGAATATGGTTTTGTTAACAAAATTTTCACCTTCGATGATTTGTTGGCGAGAGAAGTAATGATTCCACGAACCGATATGGTTTGCTTATATGTTGAGAACACGCTGGAAGATAATTTGAAAGTGATGAAAGACGAACAGTACACTCGTTATCCTGTTGTCAGTGGAAATAAAGATAATGTGATTGGGGTAGTAAATGCCAAGCAACTTTTTATGCAATATATGAATCATGAGCAGTTTGACCTTACATCCATCATACGTCCAGCTCTTACTGTTTCGGAGACAATGCCTATTAAAGAGCTCTTGAAGAAAATGCAAAAAAAAACGTATACACCTCGCTATTCTGATAGATGAGTACGGCGGGACGTCCGGTATGATCACCATTGAGGATATTCTCGAGGAGATCGTTGGCGAGATTCGAGATGAATTTGATGATGAAGAAGTCAATGATGTGGAGCTTATCGGGGAAAATACTTATGTTATAGACGGTAAAGTATCCATGACTCACATCAATGAGCTATTCCAGAAGTCTATCGAGAGTGAAGGGATCGATACACTGGGAGGATGGCTAAACAACCGCGATCCAGAAATAAAAAAAGGATCTGCATGGCAGTTCGATGATTTAACCTTTACGGTCCTAGAAAAAGAGAAACATCGAATTCGCAGGGTTCAAATAACTCAAGTGACCAATGCGAATGGTTAACACGAGAAGGCGAGGCTCAATACTTCATGAGCCTCGCATCTTTTATGTTGAAATGGACGGCGAGAAGACGCAAAAGTATCGCGGCGTTTACTTCCGATTCACCAGCTTATCGATTGAGCCGCCCGTCATAATGATCTGAATGGCGGTGCCGAAAATTTCAGCCATGCTCAAGATCGTAAATTTAGGGTTGTCCTCTAGTTGATGATGAATCGTATCCGTAACGATGACTTGCCGAATGTAGGGATTATCGCTTAATTGGTTGATGCAGTCGTCAGAGAATAGGCCGTGTGATGCGCAGAGATAGGAAGGAAGTGCGCCATTTTGATGCAGCTCGTTGACCACGTTCAACACGGTTGCCCCCGTATCGATAATGTCATCCACGATGATGGGGGTTAGCCCTTCAACATCTCCAACGAGTTGAAGCTTCTTGGCTTCATGCGGATGGGACTGGCCTTTGATCAGCATGGCGAAAGGGGCGTTCAACCGGTTGGCCAGCCTTTCTGCCATTTTGGCGCGTCCCGCATCGGGAGACACCACGATCGGGTTAGGTATAGCAAGGTTCTCGATGTGATGGATCATGAGATCGAGTGCGGTCAAATGGTCGACAGGAATATGGAAAAATCCTTCAATTGCATCTGAATTGAGATCAACCGTAATGATGCGTTGCGCCCCTACCTTAGTGAGGACATCGGCAAATAGCTTCGCGGAAATCGGCTGGCGGGGCGCTTTTTTTCTGGCTTGTCTGGCGTAGCCGAAGTAAGGGATCATCAGATGAATGGTTTTGGCCGATGCCCGTTTGGCAGCGTCAATCATGACCATCAGCTCAACCAAATTTTCATTAACCGGATGTGAAAGGGAATGGACAATGAAAATGTCATGGTTGCGGATAGACTCCTGATAACGCACATAAATTTCGCCGCTTTTGAAGCGGGATATTTCTACTTGTCCAAGCTCCATGTTCAAATAACTGCAGATGGCTTCGGCCAATGGTCTGTTCGAAGTTCCTGAGAAAATTTTCATATGTTCCATGTCTGCCTCCATTGTTTAAGTTGCTTTTCATCCGTGCAATTACAATAGTTGTATTATACCCTATCTATAGGGGTTCGCACTAGATGGTCGTGAATCAAGCAGCATCGTCTTTACAATAGACGCTTATCTGGCTACAAAGTCATTCCTGAAACGGATTGGATACGAATCTGCATATGGAACGTAAATATGGAGTGGGGGCTTGTGCTCTCACAATATAATGAGATGTTGGGAGAACGGTGTATGAAAACGCATGTATTACAACCGAACATTTTCAAATTTGCTTCTAAACAAATGATCGGGAGAATGGAATCATGATTACTGCTGTAGTTCTCTTTTTTCTGGCTGGCTTGGCGGAGATAGGCGGGGGATACTTGATGCAATATGTGAATTTTTTATTTGAACCAAAATAAGAAGCTCATGTATAAAAATGGAGGTGTTTATATGCAAATAGGAACAGTTAAATGGTTTAACGCCGAAAAAGGCTTTGGTTTTATCGAAGTGGAGGGCGGCGACGATGTCTTCGTACACTTTAGCGCCATCACAGGCGACGGTTTTAAGTCGCTGGATGAAGGCCAACGCGTTGAGTTCAACGTGGTCCAAGGCAATCGCGGCCAGCAGGCTGAGAATGTCGTAAAACTGTAAGAAATTCTATGCCCCCCAAACTGCGGTTTGGGGCTTTTTGTACAAAGCGAAGTGGCATTGCGTTGAGAAGATACAATTTTAAGGGGGAGATCCGTTGCTCAGTTCTTGGAAAAGACCACTGGAGAATTTGCCTGAAGAAATGACGGCCATTTGGTCCTGTACGCAAGAAGGATGTAATGGTTGGATCAGGGCAAGCTACTCGTTTGAAGAAAACCCTGTATGTGTACAGTGTAAGTCGCCCATGGCCAGCAGCGAAAAACTCCTGCCGAAATTAATCTCGTCGGATCAACAAGTAAAGCTTCACAGGAAGAACCAACAAAAGAGTTCCACGTGAGCAAGCTCCAGAAGCGCGCTCACTTGTGAGACAGTTCGCTTGATGAACATCCAGCGAATTTAGGCGGTGCGGGGGGAATATTCCCTGCACTGCCTTTTCTATAAACAGAGGCGCCGTGCAAGGTGTTTTTTTTGTTTCACCATACATTCATTCAGATAAAATTTGGATGCCTGGAATCGACCCAATTGCGTGGATTGTCTGCTATAATAAACATCGAAAGTCAGGACACCTCCATACATAACCACCAACCATTACCAGTGGTTATGACTGACAAGATTGAAGGAGGTTTCGATGATGATAACGGTACGCAATACGGATGGTCAGGAACTAACTCCATGTTTGCCGCATCGGGCTTGGCGTGAAGTGAACCGAAGCCGTGCTGTCTGGATCGACGAGCAGACCATCCAACTTTTGTACAACCCCTTACGATTCCGGGATTATCGCAAGGCTGCATTAAGAAGAGATCGCTACACCTGTATGTGGTGCGGAGAACCCGCCACGACCGTGGACCATATTGTCCCTTCAAGCAAAGGCGGTTCCGATCTTCCTCACAACTTGCTTGCTTCCTGCAGCGAATGCAATTCGAGGCGAGGAAACCGCTCAGCGTTCGGATATTTGAAAGAAAACGCACAGACCGTGCCGAATCTTCTCCAGATCGGTTGGCGTATCGTTAAAGCCAGATATAGCCATCGTCGGATAAGCTAAGGACGAATTGCGTTATTTGAGCACCTATTTGGGTGCTCTTTTTTTGACGGCCGAAACTGACAGTTGTCATTTGCACGCCAATTTAGTTAACTTTAGATAGCAGCAGATATGGATGGAGGGGATAGTAATGGCTAGACATACGGCAAAAGGAAAAAGATTTGAGGGACTTATAGAACGAGCAGATAAGGCTTTGGATAATGGTTATTGCATCGAAGCCTCAACCATATATTACGCTATATTAGAAGAAAGACTCATATCCGTATTAACGAAATTTGGGTGCACGATAGATCGGTGGCAAAAAATGCATTATTGTATTAATAAATTGAAGACGTTAACTGCAACGAATAGTCTTGCAAGGGCAGCATTTGATACATCGCTTCTAGACACAATGGATGCATGGAGAGATAGAAGGAACGAAGTTATTCATGATTTTGCCAAAATGGATATCCCGTACAATGATATCGAAGAATGGGCAAAAGAAGGAAAGAGTTTGCTCAGACAATTTAATGCGGCCGCAATGAGACTTAAAAAGCGGATATCTTAATTTTACTGAAATCTTGCTAAGGGATAGGGATTAGGACGTTTCTTAGGGAGTAGATATTGTTGTGAAAGGTTTTATTATGCACCAATTAGGAGCGGGTACACGTTGATCCAAATTTACAACAACCCCAAAGGCGAGGCTTACCACAAGCTGCTGGATTATGCGGCGAAGCATTCGCCGCTGTTTGTGCTGGCCGTGCGTCAGCAGCTGGCCCACAATGGTTCACACTATGAGGTTTTGGAGAAGCTTGCTCCTTACCTGGTGAAAAAAGTGAGGACGGATAATTCACTGCAGCACCAACTTAGCATCGCGTATTCTCCGAATGACTGGCTTTACTTCTATGCATGTCATGAAGCCTCTATTGCAATTCTCAAGTCTTTTTCCAATTCCTTGCTGGATTGGCAGCATCCCCGCTTGCCGGAAGATCTATGCTTTCTGGATCATGAGGAGCAAGATTGGCTCATTACTATTGCTCACGAAGGTATCATGAGATTACTTGTAACGGAAGATGAGGCCGAGAGGTTATCCGCGGAGATTCAAGGACTTTTTCTCAAAGGGCAGTTCAATCAAGAGCTGGATAAATTGTTGGCCGATGCTGAATGGCATCAGGCGGAATACCTGGACATTTCCGGTTATGGCATCAAGACAATCCCGGAGCAGCTATGTCGGGTACGCAGTCTGAAATCATTAAAGCTGTTTGAACAGTACATTGACCATTTGCCAGATCGATTCTTCGATTTGACCCGATTAGAGAGTATTACCTTATGGACAACCAATATGCATAATCTCCCGAGCGCCATTCAACGGCTGCAGCGATTGAAGCATCTCGCGATTTATTGCGGATGTTATCATGATACGCCCGAAACTGGTGTTATAATTAGGAAGGAAGAGGTGCACTTCAATGAGCTCCCGACTGAAATAGGCGAGCTGCAGAGCCTGGAATCCTTGGATATTCAATATACCGCCCTGCGAGGGTTGCCTGAAACCTTGAAGCGATTGAAAAATCTGAGGCATCTTAACCTAACCAACAATATGATCCAAGCCAAACCCCCTGTATTAGATGAGATGATATACCTGGAAACTTGCATGTTGATGAAAAATGACGGATGAAATGGAGCGGCCTATGAAACTATTTAGCAGTGCAGACTTTAAGATTTCGCCCCCAGGGATAAGTGCAGTTGAAATCGTCACCATCGGAGGCGTCAGCCAGTCCCTCCTCATACAGACGGAAAAGCCGGGCAGCCCAGTGCTGCTCTTTATTCATGGAGGGCCCAGCATGCCTGTCCCCGGTGTCTCTAACCGTGGCTCCGATTATGCATTGGTCATGACAACCAAAGAATTAATCCGCAATTTTACTTTGGTTTTTTGGGATCAACGCGGCACGGGCCGATCTTATTCCAAGCATATTCCATCTGAGACGATGCATCTGAAGCAATTCATCCAGGACGGACTAGAGGTAACGGATTATTTAAGACAACGATTCCAGCAAGACAAAATCCATCTGGCAGCCCATTCATGGGGGAGCGTGATAGGCTTGTCTCTCGCGTATAAGTATCCAGAGAGGTACATGTCCTACACCGCATTCTCTCAGATTACAAGCTGGGTTGAGAACGACAAGCTCAGCTACAAGCGGCTGTTGCAGGTTGCAGAAGAAACGAATAATCGAAAATTACTAAAGGAACTAGTCGAAGTAGGGGAACCCCCTTATGTGGAAAGTTTTGAACAGTGGGCGGTTATACGGAAATGGCAATTCAGGAACAAGTCCATGTTTTATGACGCGGGGGACAATCAGTCAGCTACGTACTTTTCGATCTTCAAAATTATGCTGCGTTCCCCGGACTATTCCCTCAAGGATATCTATAATTCACTTGTACGCGGGTTTAAGCTATCCTATACGGCACAAATGATTGATGATATCAATACGTTTGATTTTTTCAAGGATGTGCCTGCCTTGCAAATGCCAGTCATGTTCATCCATGGGAGTAAAGAAAAGCACGTGATGCCGGAATTGCTCATTCGTTATGTGGAGAAGTTGGATGCGCCGAAGGGAAAGAAGCTTTATTGGTCGGATAAATCGTCGCATACTTTTCATATAGAGGATGCCAGAGAAAATGAGCAAAGGGTCATTCAGCACTTGCAGGAGAGCGTTTCACGTTTATAGGAAATCTTTATTATGAAACCTTCCTCCTGCAAAAGAGGTACTATATAGTAAACCCCAATATAGCAGGAGGTTGAGCATGGGAATATTGGCGAGGTTCAAGGAGATTATGGCGAGCAATATACACGCTCTGTTGAATAAGACGGGGGACCCGGAGAAAGAAATCGCTGACTACACGCGGACAGTGAGCGGCGATTTGGGCAAGGTGAAGGCGGAGATGGCCTCCATAGCAGCCAATGAGCGCAGGGCTAGGCGGGCTCTGAGCGAGTGCCAGGGTGAAATCGACAAGCTGCAGCGCTACGCAGAGAAAGCGGTAGAAGCCGGCAATGATCGGGAAGCGATGAGGTTTCTGGAGATGAAGGCAGCGCAGGCCGGGAAGCTTCCTGAGCTTCGGGATGCGCTGGACAAAGCGGCTGTCGACGTTTCCAACCTGAAGCGGATGCAGGACAAACTGGCGTCGGAGCTCAGTCAACTGGAGGAGCTGAAGGTGAGGCTGGCGGCCGCGAAGGCGCAGCAGAAGGCCAATGCGAGGGGTTCAGCCACAAGCGGTACCGATTCGGCATTCACAGCATTGGAGGCCAAGGTGAACCAGGCGTATGATGAAGCGATGGCCATTGCCGAGCTCCGAAAGGAGACGACGGATGATCTGGATGAACTGTTGGCTCCTTACGAGGAGAAGGCGGACAGTCCCAATCCTGAACAGGAATTGGCTGCAATCAAAGAAAAGATGAAGAATAGGCAATAGCGGTCTCTTCATCAGGAGAGGTGAAATCGATGCCAGTCATGGAGTATAAGTGCTCTGGCTGCGGCAGCAGCATGGTATTTGACAGCAATACAGGGATGCTTCACTGCGAGAGCTGTGGAAGCCAAGAGAATGTCGAGAGCATTCCCGATCCCTTGAAGAAGAGCACCTTCACAGAGGGTGAGGCCAACGAATATCACTGCAAGAGCTGCGGAGCGGTTATTATTACGGAAGCGGAGACGACTGCGACGGCCTGCAGCTTCTGCGGCTCGGCCGTTGTGCTTGGGGATCGGCTGACCGGGAAGCTGGCTCCGGCGAAGATCATTCCCTTCTCAATCAGCAAGGATGAGGCGATACAAGCATTTCGAAAGTGGTGCAGGAACGGACGGTTGACGCCTAGCGGCTTTATGACCGCGAATCGGATTCAGAGCATCACCGGTATCTATGTCCCGTTCTGGTTGTATGACTTGGATAATCAGATTGAGGTCCATGCTCGCGGAACCAGAGTAAGAACTTACACGAAGGGCGACTATCGGATTACGGAAACACAACATTACGATATATATCGGCAGATCCGCTTGAATTATGTCAAAGTGCCGATTGACGCGGCAGAGAAGATGAACGATGAATTGATGGATAAGCTGGAGCCGTTTCCTTACGATCAACTGAAAAACTTTAAGACACCCTATTTGGCCGGCTACATTGCGGAAAAGTACAGTCATGACGAAGAGGAGCTTCTGCCTCGAGCCAAGCAGAAAATCAGCCAATTTATCGATGCTTATATCAAATCTACGATGAAAGGGTATACCACTGTTACGAATACGAATAAGCAAGTCGATACTCGCATGAAGCAAGCGGAGTATGTGCTGCTTCCGGTTTGGGCGGTGCATTATGACTATAATAGAAAAACATACACATTTGCCATGAACGGTCAGACGGGCAAGGTCGTTGGCAAGCCTCCGATTAGCAAAGCTAAGGTGGCTGCATGGTTTGGAAGCATTTCAGGGGTCTCTCTCCTCTCACTCAAGCTGATTTCATGGGCGATGGGAGGAGGATTCTGGTGATCAGGAAGCGAACGATGGCAGCTGTGTTCATTTGGATAGCCGTATTACTGGCGGTTCCCGGGATGCTGCTGACAGGGGAAGCGGAGGAAGCAACCAGCAAGCGTCTTGTTTACGATGAAGCGGGATTGCTGAATGAGACGGAAGTACAAGAGCTTACCCAATTAGCTAGCGATTACGGGGCGCGAAGAGAAACAGACATTCTTATATTTACTACCCGGAATCCCGACAACATCGATGTGATGAAGCTGACTCAGGATTTTTACGATGCGCATGCGCCCGGTTACGACAAGCCTCATGGCAATGCCGTCCTATTGACAATGGATATGCGGAACAGAGAGGTGTACCTGGCCGGGTTTTATAACGCGAAGACATACCTGGATGAAGACAGGCTCGACCGCATACGGAACAAGATCACCCCTGATTTGTCAGCCGGCAATTATGCTCGCGCTTTCCAGACGTATGTGACAACCTCGTATAAATATATGGGAATCCGTCCGGGGGTTAATCCGGACAATCCATTATTTAACGGATGGATCCAATTAGCCGCTTCTCTGGGCGTTGCAGGAATCGTTGTAGGCATTATGCTCTATCATTCCGGCGGACGTGTAACGGTCAACCGGCGAACTTACGAGGATACGGGCCGGTCTGGTGTGACGGCCAAGCGGGATCAGTATATACGAACAACGACGACAAGGAGCAAAATTCCCAAAAACAATGGACGCGGCGGCTCAGGCGGAGGAGGCGGCAGGACCGGAGGCGGTCACTCGCATAGCGGAAGTCGCGGGTCATTTTAACAGGAAGGAATGGGTGCGATGGTTTTCTTCAGAAATCAATTTGCGAATGTGGTGGAGTGGGAAGAGTTTCGGGAGGATATGATCTTTTGGAAGTGGGGGAACCGGGAAATTAAGAAGGGCAGTAAATTAATTATTCGTCCCGGTCAAGATGCAATATTCGTGAATAACGGCAAAATTGAAGGGATATTCGAGGATGATGGGGAATACAGCATTGATTCGGAGATTATTCCGTTCCTGTCCACGTTGAAGGGATTCAAGTTCGGCTTTAACAGCGGGATGAGGGTGGAGGTTCTCTTCGTCAATACGAAGGAATTTACCGTCAGATGGGGAACGCAAAATCCGATTCTGATTCCGACTCCGCAGCTGCCAGGCGGCATGCCAATTCGAGCCAACGGCACCTTCGTGTTCAAGGTGAACGATTACGTGACGCTCATTGATAAAATTGCAGGAATGAAAAGCAGCTACCTGGTTGAGGATGTGAAAATTCGCATCACTGCGGTTCTGGATCAGCTGTTAATGAAGTGGATCAGCAGGGAAGGCAAGGACATGTTTAATTTGCAGGCGAATGCAGCGGATATTGCCAGAGGGATTCGCGAGGATCTGGACATGGAAATGCTGGATAACGGGATGACGATCACGGACTTTCGCGTGATGAGCTTTAATTATCCTCAGGAAATTCAAGATATGATCACGAAGACAGCATCCCATGAAATGATCGGCAATTTGCAGAAGTATCAGCAGGTAAGCATGACGGATGGCATTGCTTCGGGCAAAGTCCAGGGAGGAGGCGCAGCCTCGGACATGGCCGGCATGATGATGGGGATGAACCTGGCGAATGAAATGATGAAAAATATGAACGGGAACCAGACCGATACGGGAAAGAAAAGCCCTCCTGATTCTGCGCCTGCATCCTCGGGCGGATCGACCAAGCCCAATTTCTGCCCGAACTGCGGCTCGAAGAATGAAGGGGCCAACTTCTGTCCGAATTGCGGTCATAAGCTAGGCTAGCTTCCTGCTATCCGGCTAAACACTGAGTCACATCGAGATAATGAAAGAGATTGCCCCAACCGCATGAGGTTGGGGTTTTGCTATTGGCCATCAAAGATTGACAGGAAGCATAAGCCCGGCTATATTTAGAGTAATTACTCTAAAGACATGGGTGATGAAAACTTGAATACGAAACAACGCATTCTGCAGACCGCGGTTCAGCTATTTAACGAATCGGGGGTCGGGAAGGTATCGACCAATCATATCGCTGCAGCAGCAGCGATGAGTCCCGGCAATCTTTATTATCATTTCAAGAGTAAATCTGAGATCATCGGGGCTATTTTGCTTGATATGTACGAGGAATGGAGCGAGGTATGGACGCTTCCTGAACAGGTGAAATTGGAACAGCGACATCTCGAGCAGAGGCTGCTTATGAACTTTGATCTTTTGTGGCGCTATCGATTTTTTTATCGGGAGGCATTGTCCCTATTTCAAGCAGATGAGGCCTTGAGGCTTCAGCATACCGCCATGATGGAAACTCGCCTTGCAGAACAGCAGGCTTTCGTCCAGCGATTCATGGAAGACGGTGTCCTGCATATGCAGGCAGATCCCCAGAAGATCGAGAAGCTGCTCCTGTCATGCTGGATCATTGCCAACAATTGGCTGTCCTTTCTTGAAATGAACGGGCAAGTGGTCGATGAAGCAGGGTTCAAGGAAGGGATTAATCTGATTTGGGCCATTTTGACGCCGTATCTGGAGAACCGACAATAATCAACTGGAGGACGGATTGTGGAACCTACTCAATCGCAAGGGAAAGTAACAAGAAGGGGCTTCTTAAAGGTTTCGGGCGCAGCACTGGTTTTGCTTGCTGGAGGAGGGCTTTATCGGGCAGTCGACAAAGGCGTTTTTGCTACAGGGAAGGGACCGGCCTACGAGCCATGGAGCTTCGAACCCGTAAAGGATGAGGAACGATCTGTCAAAGATCCGTTTCGGCTTGTTCAGTATGCCATATTGGCAGCCAATGCGCATAACACACAGCCTTGGTTGTTTCGCGTACAGTCCGACCAGATTGAATTGTTTGCGGATATTTCCAGAAATATAGGCGCCATGGACCCTTACTATCGGGAAATGTATATCAGCCTTGGTTGTGCCATAGAGAATCTGAGCTTGGCTGCGCAGGCGCATAGGTATGAACCGCAGGTGCATTTGCTGGAGGGCGGCTTGGATCAGGTGAAGGTTGCGGAGGTATCCCTGGCAGACAGGACTCCTCACGCATCGCATTTATTTCATATGATCACGAAGCGGCATACCCATCGTGGAGCCTATGACCCCAAGAAGCCATTATCGGATGTCCTGCTGCGCGAGATAACCGCGCTGGGCAATGATTTTTCTGCAGCCAAGCTTGTTTGGCATACGGATCAGGATGAGAGGGAGCAGGCAGGGAAGCTGATCATCCAAGCGACGGAAGCGATCATTCAGGATGCGGATCAGGTGCGGGACAGCCATCTCTGGTATAGACAGGACCGCGACGATATCCAGCGCTTCAAGGACGGGACGACATTCGTCACACCTCATATTCGGTACATGAGCAATCGGCCACTAGCAGCGGCACGCTGCCCTTATAGCCGAGCTTGTTGATCAGAAGCTGGGCATGTGTTGCATGACGGGGCACTTGCGTCGTAATGGCCCGGTAAGAAAACCATTGATTGCTTGCGGCATCGGGGAAATCAGTCGGGAACATGGAGCCATATAGACCCGTGTCGAGGAGTTGGCCAGCGGCATCATACCAGTATAGCAGAATGTTAACCGGGGCCCCGATCCCTTTGCCTACTTTGGCCAGCTGCGACCGGATCAGATAATGTTTCCCCGGTGTCACTGCGAAGGTTTGCTGGATATAGGCGTTGGCTTCGCCGGGTTCGAACTGCACGACCCGAGCTCCGTTGCGCGGATAAAGGTCTGTTGCTTGGGCATTATGCATTAACCAGCTACCCCCATTGGAAAAGCTCGCGTCTTTGAGCCGATTGGCTAATGAAGCTTCTGCCCGCGGCTTTTGATTTCGCTTCCACTCCAGCATGACTTCCGGCCAGACGGACTTAAGGGTGTTTAAATATGAAAAGCGCTTAATCGCGTAGGCTTGGCCTTTCTGGGCAATGGACTCCCGCTCCTTCTCGTTGGCCAAGTAATGCCGAATATGCGCCAATGTTTCGGATGGCGAGGAAGAAACTTGGCAGTTGCTGCCCGGCCGCAGCTTCTCGCGTACTGCTTTCGTGTTGGAAGTCAGCAGGAATCCTCAGCTAGACAGGATATCCATCGTCCGGTTGCTCAGCTGGTCGTCGCACGTTTGAATGCTGATGCAAATTTTCGCCGAACTGTAAACTGTCGGCGTCTTATCGAAGGGCAGCTTGCCTTGCAGGAAGGAAGGCGGCGCTTTTCTCCCGGGATAGAAACGACCGATACCAGACCAGTCGCGTCCCCAGATTTTCACTTGATAGGGCTGATCGAAAAGCGGGAGGACAAGATCATATACGCTTTTATAACGAATCTCGCCCAGTGTGAAATTGCCGTTCGCCACGATGGCCACGTCGCAGGCGTAAGAAGGGTGAACAGACTGGCGGGCATGAAACGACGGATTGCAGCCGACATCGAAGTATGTGGCCCTGATGCCCATATCCCGATATGCGGGAATGCACAGCGGGCTGCGTGTTAGAACGAAGGACGGTTGCATGATTTCACAATACCGCTTCGACCAGCGAGCGAAATGCAGCCAATCCTCCTCGGCGAAGTAGAGATGGAACAGCTTGGCCTTCTTGATGACTTTGGCGATGGACCGTAGATCCGCGTTGACATGCCAAATATCCCAACCCATATCGACAATCATGTGAGGTTTAAATTGCTTGATCGTCGTCGCGAGCAATTCTGCATCAAATTTGCCGAGATAGCGAACCTCGTGACCCAGAGACTCAAGGGAGGCTCCCAATGAGTTTCTGAAAATGTCGAATGTCATAAGAGCAAGAATACGCACTTTTTCCCCCCTCCTGCTAATCATATGTAAGCAATGTATGTGGGAGGAGAGGGGTTGGCCTAGGACGCGAGTCTATTATCGGAAAAAACAGGCATACATCCGATTCGGAAGGATGCCTCTTGCTTTTTTGGCATTTGCAAGATGTGGTTGACCAGCTGCATTGGAACGTCTTGACGAGCTAACCGTATAATTTGATGAAGGAGTGATTTTATTGCAACTGGTACTGGACAAGATAGAGAAGAAGTTCAACGAGAAGCAGGTGCTCCAGGACGTGGAGCATCGATTCGAGAAAGGCAAGATATACGGCCTGCTAGGACGGAACGGGGCAGGCAAGACAACGCTGTTCAACTGCCT
This sequence comes from Xylanibacillus composti, assembly GCF_018403685.1. Lineage (NCBI taxonomy): Bacteria > Bacillati > Bacillota > Bacilli > Caryophanales > Paenibacillaceae > Xylanibacillus > Xylanibacillus composti. The sequence continues at coordinate 20,737 of NZ_BOVK01000060.1, read as the reverse complement.
GAGCGGCGAACTGAAGATGGATGGCGGCCAAGCCTTATTGGAGACGGACGGCGTGACGCGCGAGCTGCGTGAGCAGGATGTTGGCTACGTCTACTCGCTGCCGATCCTGCCCGAGTTTCTGACAGGCTATGAATTCGTTAAGTTTTTCATCGATATTAACCGCCGCCGGAATGTGCCGATCGACTATTCGATCGACCAATACTTCGATATGATGAGCATGGCGGAGGAGGAGCGGCATCGACTCATCAAAGGGTACTCGCACGGCATGAAGAACAAGCTGCAGATGCTGCTGTTCTTGATCACGAAGCCGCCGGTCATTCTGTTGGATGAGCCGCTTACTTCCTTTGACGTTATTGTAGCGTTGGAGATGAAGAAGCTGCTCCGCGAGATGAAGCGCGACCATATCCTGATATTCTCTACCCATATTTTGCAACTGGCATCGGACCTTTGCGATGAGCTCGTTATTTTGAACCGCGGCCGGTTGTCATCTGTTTCGCCTGAACTGCTGCGCAGTCCGGAGTTCGAGCAGAGCATCATCGAGCTGCTGAAGGATGAGAGCCATGTTGAAGGTTCTTAGTACGCTGTTGGCAATACGGACGTCTTCGGCGATCAATCTGTTTTTCTACTATGTTCAGAAGCTGCCCTTGATTGGCAAGGCGATCAAGGACTCCGTTTATGCAAGAACGGATCTGAAGCGTTCGGTCGCGGTCCTTGTTTTTGCCGTGTTGTTGCTGTGGAGCCTTGTATCCAAGCTGCTGTACCTGTACTTCCTTGTCTATTTGCCGGTGATGGCTATGAAGGAATTGTCGTACGCTCACGAGCCGCTCACGCTGTTCGTTCACATATTTGCGATCATCAGCTTTCTAGTTGCAGGAGTCAGCAGCGCCAATGTGCTGGAACCGAAGAGGGAAAAGTATGCAGCGGTGAAGCTGATGCGAATGTCGCCCATGCACTATATGCGCGCCTATTTATCCTATCGCTACGTCGTGTTTCTAGTCAGCTACGTACCAGCCCTGCTGGTATTCGTGCTGCTCTTGCAAGGTACAGCGCTGCAGGCAGTGCTGCTTGCGGTTTCCGTCACAGCGTGGAGAGTGCTGTGCGAATATTTCCATCTCAAGTTGTTTGAGAAGACAGGGATTGTATTGGTTAAGCAAGTGGCTGTAGTCTGGCTCGTCATTATTGCAGGCTATATCGTTGCGTACTTGCCGCTCTTTCTCGCCAAGGCGCCGACAATTGGACCGGCTCTCATGCATGGGACAGTGACGCTAGTGATCGCTGCACTGGGGGCTTGGGCGGGCGTTCAGCTTGCGAGGTACCGTCATTTCCGTGAGGCTGTGGATGCCGCAACCAAGCGGGACGATCCTTACTTGAACGTCAGCAGCATGGTTGCAGATGCCCAAAAAACGAGCGTTGCAGCCAAGGAGAGCGATTATTCAGAGGAAACATTGCGGCGAGAGGCGTTTAAAGGCAAAGAAGGCTACGCCTATCTTAACGCAATTTTCTTCGCAAGGCATCGCAGCGTAGTCAGCCGTCCGGTCTACAAGCGGCTCGCGATTATGGCGGCTGCCGGAATCATCAGCACAATTGCTATGTTGGTCATGGGCCGTATGCAGCTGGAGTTCTTACAGCTGGAGCTGAAGTTGTTTTTCCCCTTCTTGCCTGTCGCGCTGAGCGTCTTGACGGTAGGCGGAACAACGTGCAGAGCGATGTTCTACAATTGCGATATCAGCTTAGCCCGTTACAGCTTCTATCGAAGCGCAGCTTACGAGCATTTCTTGATCCGACTACGCAAGATGATTGGCCAGAATTTGCTGATTGCAGCTGTGTTAGGGGGAGTGTTGACGCTGGCGACGTTCTCGGCAGACGGGAGCATTCTACAGGTGGATACCGTGCTGTTATGGCTCAGCATAGCAGCGCTGGCCGTCTTTTTTACCATCCATCATCTGTTTCTCTATTATATGTTTCAGCCTAATTCCACGGACTTGAACGTGAAGAATCCGCTGTACTTCATCGTGACAATGGTCGTGTCAGGGGCCTGCGGATTTGCGCTCTTCTTCCCTGTTCCGCCTGCTGCCTTCACGAGCGTCGTCTTATCGATTACATGCGTTTATTTCTTGCTTGCACTCGTAATCGTCCGCAAGTATGCGCATCATACGTTCAGAGTGAAGTAGCGCTGACAGCTTATTGCTACCACCAGCTTGCAGGCCCTGCATAAAGGGTCTGCAGCAGCTGGACAGGAACATATGTTTGATTTGTGGGGATCGTTATGTTAGAATTTCGGTGGAAGAACTATAAATTCAAGGAGTGATCGTATGGCATTGCATCCATACTTGATTTTTGACGGGAACGCCCGCGAAGCAGCTTTGTATTACGCCCAAGTGTTCGGTTTGGAAGAGCCTCAATTACTGACTTTCGGATCCACGAACTCAGAACACTTGCCTCCAGGATCAGAAAATTTGATCATGCATACGTACTTGGAAATTGCGGGAGGCAAATTAATGATTTCCGACAATTACCCTGGGGCGCCTTTTCAAGCGGGCAACAACTTCACACTTGCGTATGTAAGCGGTGATGAGGCGGCTATCAGGGATGCATTCTCGAAGCTGAAAGAGGAAGGCTCCGTCAAGATGGAGCTGCAGGAGACGCCTTGGAGCAAGTGTTATGGCATGGTGACGGACAAGTATAACATCGAATGGCAATTCAGCCACGAGGCTTGAACATCATGGCATGAGCAAAGGGTACAATTCGGTTTTTTGCCGAGTGTACCCTTTTATGTTTGCTGACATCTATTCCCGCTATTCCCGCTGTTCCCACCAACGATCAATAAGCCCGTGCCAATTATAAAATAGCGTGCTTCTCGGCGCCAGATCGATTTGACCGAAGTCAGGGTCATCATATACTTCCGCTCCGATAACATGAACGGTGTCATGCAGAAATGAGGTGAGGAGAAATCGGCCTAATTCGTCCGCGGATGAAAACGACCCCAGGTTTCTGGTGACCCGGTCTTCTGCTGCCTGAAGTCCTGGAGTCCATCTTGGATGTCTCTTTATGTCAAGGGGAATGGATGGCCAGGGCGCCACTCTTCTGCGGCTAAGTCCTTGCTTGTTGTACCATCTTAAGGATTTCCGCATGAAGTCCCGGTGAAATCTGAGAAATTCGATGCCGTCTCCCGCACGCGCATTCATGCTCATATTCCGATGCCACGCTGCATGCTCGTCGAGAAATCTTTGGGGATAACGCGGTATTGTAGCCATATGCATGCTCCTTTTCACAATAATATAACGTTATGACAGGAGTCCTCATGTTGGTTGGGTGCTTGCCCATGCCCGATCAAAAGTTATCTGAACAGGGGGTCATCTCCAAGAGACCTAATGGCGGCGGGTGCGGCTCCTGCGTATTGGTAGAATGATGCTAGTTTTCTGCTATACTGTTAGGAAACTGTCAAATCCAATATTGAAGCATCATACTCTTTAAGATTGACAGACTGGGAAGGGAGAACCATATGATCAAAGAAGGTTTCAGCAAGTTTTTCTGGGGATTCTTGTTTATCATGTTCGACTTCAGGGTTCAGGGCTTCGATATAGCGCCAGATGTCATCGGGTTTATTCTGTTCGCTATCGGATTTGCAGCGCTTGCCGAGCATAGCCCATATTTTGCAAAGGTTAAAGCCTACAACGTGGCGATGATCATTGTATCCGTATTAAGTTTCTACGAGCGGCCTGCCCCATCCCAAGGTCCAGGCATTCATGTAGACTCGCTTGGCATGGTGGTAAGTTTGGTTTCGCTCGTATTGACTCTGGTTGTTGTGTACCACTTGTTTATGGGCATTCAGGATTTGGCGTCCAAGCAGCAGCGGTTCGACATCCGGGAGGAGGCGGCGCAGAAATGGTCGTATTTCCTGGTGTACCAGATCGCGATCATGTTCATGTTCATCCTGATTTTCGTCCCGCCTTTGTTCATCGTGGGAATCATCGGCTTTTTGCTCGCGGGGATTATATTGATGCTGGTATTGATGCGGTTTATGAAAAAATGCGGCGAGAAGTTGCAAGGAGAGGGCTAGAATTTCCCTTATGCTTGCGCCATAAATTTGCAAGAGCGTGGAAGAGGTTTACAAAATATTCACTTTTCAATTCTGTATATTTTTTGTTACGATCAATCCCAAATGACAAAAAAGGAAAGAGCCACTATGCGGTCGATTTCGTTGGAAACGGTAGCTTACGATCAAATCAAGGAGAGGATTGTGCGGGCGGAGTACATGCCCGGCATCTTGCTGTCCGAGAATGAGCTGGCCGGAGAGTTGGGTATGAGTCGGACACCGGTGCGTGCCGCGATCTCGTTGCTGGAGCGGGAAGGACTAGTAGAAAGCTTCAAGGGACGCGGCGTACTGGTCAAGGAAATATCGTTCAGGCAGTTTTGTCAAATTCATGAGGTGCTTGTATCCATGCAAGTGTTCGTATTGGACATGGCGAAGACACGCGAGCTTGTCTTTGATCTGGATGCGCTGGATTCCCACCTGAACCGTCTGGATATGGCGAGAGAGAACAATGATTACGTCAGTTATTATGAAAGCTCCATTATGTGTATCGACACAATTATCAGAGCCATCGGCAACGAGCAGATGCTTCAACTGCTGCAGCTCTACAAGAGCAAGTTCATCTGCCGCATGGTCACGTTCCGCAAGCAGTTCCCGCAGCACAAGCCGCAGTGGGCCAGCGTCACGAACGGCAAAATCTATGAAGCGCTGAAGCGCAAAGATTACGAGGCTGCCAAGCAGGCCGTCCTGGAGAATTACCGAATTACTCAGGAGCAGCTCTCGTTGAGCGGCATCATCTGATCGAAATGCGATGAATCCATCCCCACTTCAGCGAAATGGCGGTGCAGGCATGACGTCCTGCTCGCCATTTTTTTGTTCCGCACACTGTCAATCCCTTCCCCGGAATCTTTACATATCCTTTAGACCCCGATAACAATCCACTTACATACAACCTGCATACTTAATATCGGAATGACAAGCATACCTACATTAAATTTCTGGCGGGAGGATTACGTTATGGCAATCAATCAAGCGGACAAGCATCCTGCGAAAGTTTGGATTGACGAATCCCAGTTCAACACAGAGCTGCGTCCCTGGTTCGGGCAGCTGCCCGAGCTTGCGAAGGATGACTTTTCGTTCGTCGTGCTCGGCGATCGCTGCGGGATGGCAACGGCTGGCGTATTCGAACGGGCATTGGACATTGTGAGAGATTTGAAACCGGATTTTGTTATGAGTGTGGGTGATTTGATTGAGGGCTATTGGAAGCATGCTGCTGATGCTCGTGCGGAGTGGGAAGAGCTGGACGCGAAGATTGCGGCGAGCGGGATTCCCTTTTTCCAGGTTGTGGGCAACCATGATTACGGCAGCATGATGATGCGGGACGTATGGCGCGAGAGAAAGGGATTGGAATACTATGCCTTCCGCGCTGGAGATGCGCTGTTTCTCGTGCTCAATACGGAGGATCCGCCTTCGGAATTTCCGGATGAATTTATCGACATCATCAAGAAGGCTACGGCGAAAGTGCAGCAAGACCCGGACAATATGGCTGCCCACATGCAGCAATTTTTCAACGATATTATGAGCATGCTGCCGCCGGACCAGCTGCGAAATCTGTCCCGAATCGACCTTGCCATCAGCGATGAGCAGTTGGCCTTCGCCGAGCGTGTGTTATCAGACAACCGCGATGCGAAGTGGACGTTCGTCAGCATGCACAAGCCTGGCTGGAAATCGGACAGCGAGCAGTACCGCAAGCTGGAAACGCTCCTCGAGGGACGGAATCATACGATTTTTGCCGGTCATCTGCACGCGATGGAATACTCCTTGCAAGGAAGCCAGGAACGGATTCAGATGGGAAGAACGGGCGGACATGCCCATGGCACTGGACCCGAGAGCGAGAACTTGTTCCTGTGGGTGAACGTTCGCAACGGCAAGCCTTCCTACCGGGTGATTGAACTGGACGGCATTCGCGAAGTGGAAAGCTATGAGCCGCAGCCGGCCCATAGCGCTCATCGGTAACAGGTGGCAAGACAAGCGCATATAGACAAGTTATGTGTCTGCAAGGAGCAGAACAAAAAATAAAGGGAGAAAGGGAAACGACATGATACGCAAAAAAAGGTGGGCAGCAGCACTCATATCGCTGGCTTTGATCACATCAGCCTGCAGCGGCAGCGCAGGCACGAGCAATGGCGGGGCCCAATCCATGAACAACGGGCAGTCTTCTGCAGGATCGTCCTCGGACGAGCAAGTGACGTTATCGTTCTACAGCTATAACCTGGCCATCGCAAGCCAGATTGCGGGCACAGAGAAGCTGATTAGCGAATTTGAAGAGGCTTACCCGCATATCAAGATCGAAGCTGTACCGATTCCGTCCACGGACATTAATGCCAAGGTACAGGCGGACATTGTTGCCGGTACTACACCGGATATCGCACAGCTTGTATTCGACGGACTGGACTTCGCTGTGAACAACTTCAATGCCAAGCCGCTGGAGGATATCGTATCCGCCGAGCAGCTGGCCGCCGATTTCGAAGGCTTCTCGCCGAACGGGCTTAGCCTTGGACAGTTGGACGGGAAGACGTACGGTCTGCCATTCACGTTCAGCACGCCGGTGCTGTTCTACAACGCGACATTGTTCGAGGAAGCGGGACTTGATCCGAAGCAGCCCCCGGCAACTTGGGCAGAGGCGAAGGAATATGGGCTTCAGATCGCCCGGAACACCGCTGCCGAAGGCATGCATGTAGGCGGGGCGGCGGGCAACGATTGGATTATCCAAGGACTGATCGGCAGCAATGGCGGCAAGGTGCTGTCCGATGACCGCAAGACGATCCTGTTCGGCGAAGACGAAGCGATTGAAGCGATTGCCATGTGGCAGGATCTCATACACAGCGGCGCCAACAGCAAGATGAACGACAACGAGGCAATCGAAGCGTTCAGCCAAGGCAAGATTGGCATGTTCTTATTCACCAGCGCGCTGCAAAGCGCATTCGTAGCCTCTTCTGAAGCTGGCGGCTGGGAGCTGCAGGCGGCGAAGATGCCGGCATTCGAAGGCAAGCCGACAGCGCCGGTGAACTCTGGCAGCGCGCTCTTTATTCTGTCTGACGATACGGCGAAGCAGCAGGCTGCCTATGAATTTCTGAAATTCGCTACAAGCGAGCGCGGCTATACCATTATTACCTCCGAGCTTGGCTACTTGCCGCTGCGTCCGTCTATTGTAGACGACCCGCAGTATTTGAAGGAGTGGGTAGAGAAGAACCCGCTCGTGCAGCCGAACCTGGAACAGCTCGACCACCTGCAGCAATGGGTGTCCTATCCCGGGCCGAATTGGAGACAAATTGAGAACATCCTGCTTGACGCCGTAGCGAAAGCCATCTTGAGCGATGCCAGCGAGGTGGAGGGCATTATGCGAGATGCCCAGCAAAGGGCACAGTCGCTTGTGCAATAAGAGCAGAGATAGAGAGGATGGATATACATGAGCATCGAAGCAGCAGGAACGGCCCGGCGTATGGCGGGAGTCAAGCCGCAGACGAAGGAGCGCAAGACGTTCCGGCTGAAGCCCGACCATATCAAGCCTTATCTGTATCTGCTCCCGGCTATCCTGTCAATCGGCTTCTGGGTGTACAAGCCGCTAATTGAAACCTTTCAGCTTAGCGTCTATCAATGGAACCTGCTTCCCACTTCACCGAAGCAATTCGTGGGCTTGCAAAACTTTGCGAATTTGTTCGACCTGCCGGACATGAGGATCGCGTTGCGCAACACGCTGATTTATACGCTGGGTATTATGCCTTTTTCCCTGCTTATTCCGCTCATTATTGCCATTGCGACAGACAACATTTCCAAGCGGGTCGGCAACTTGTACCGCGCGCTGATTTTTCTGCCGATGATTATGGCGCCGGTTGCGGTATCGTCGATTTGGCGCTGGATCTTGCATCCGACCAATGGCATCGTCAACGAAGGGCTGGCGGGGCTGTTTCACCTGCAGGAGCCGATCCGCTTCTTCACAGATGAGAACTGGGCTATCTGGTCAATCACGTTCATTACCGGCTGGAAGCTGATCGGCTTCAGCACCCTCATCTTCTCGGCGGCGATGACCGGCATCAACAAGGAGTATATCGAAGCGGCCAGAATGGACCGGGCCAATCGCTTCCAGATTATATGGCATGTGATTTTGCCCTTGCTGTCGCCCACCATCCTGTTCATGACGCTAATGAGCATCCTGTTCGCCTCGGAGATGAGCTTTGCTTACATTAATGTCTTGACGCAGGGCGGACCATTCAACTCTACAACCAATATTTATTATTTGCTGTGGACCTACGGTTTCCAGACATTCAATATCGGGGCCAGCTCTGCGGCAGCGGTCGTATTCTTCATGGGCTTCGGCATACTTGCGTTGTTATTTATGAGATTGACGAAGAAGCTGGCTTTCTTCGATAACTAGGAAGGGGTACACATGGACAAAACAGCTCGATTGGTCGGTTCGGCATCGTCAACGATCAAGCATGCGGCACTGATTGCGCTTAGCCTGCTGTCAGTCTTTCCGCTGTATTGGATGATCGTGACTTCCCTGAAGCCGGAGGTGGACATATACTCGTCAAGCTTCATTCCGCTTCGCATCACCTTTGCGAACTACGTGGACGCATGGAATGCCATTCCCATGCCCCGGATGCTGATCAATTCAATTGCGGTGGCGCTAGCCCAGACAGCAGGACAGCTGTTAACCAGCATACTTGCCGCTTATGCCTTCTCGCGGTGGAGCTTTAGAGGCAGCACCCTGATCTACAGCCTGATTGCCTTGACATGGCTTGTGCCGTTCCAGGTCATTATGATTCCGAACTATGTCGCGATTAGCGGCTTTGGCTGGCGCGATCATCTGCTGGGCCTGATCGTGCCGAATATTGCTTCGGCGTTCGCGGTACTGCAGCTGTACAATGCGTTCAAATCATATCCGCGCACGCTGATCGAGGCGGCCAGGCTGGACGGCGCGTCAGACTGGGGCGTGCTCTGGCGGACCATCATGCCAAATCTGAAGGCGCCTGTCGCTTCGATTGGCATCCTGCTGTTCATCACTTCGTGGAATGATTATTTCTGGCCGCTGCTTGTGACAACCAAGCTGGAGAACTCCACGATTCAAAAAGGACTTCAAATGTTTATATCTTCTGACGGCAATATGTGGGGCGCGCTGATGGCGGCGACGACCATTGCCAGCTTGCCGGTATTGATCATGTACTTGCTGCTGCAGCGCCAAATTATCGATTCTTTCTTGAAGGGCGGATTAAAGTAATGGCGATCTCTACTAGTGGAAATGGAAGGCTGCTTGAACTAGAAGGTGCTTACAACGTAAGAGATATCGGCGGCTATCAGACAGCCGGCGGCAGGCTGGTACAGAAGGGCCGCTTCTTGCGGGCAGATGGCCTGCATCGGCTGACGGAGCAGGATCAGGAGAAGATCGTTTCCTATGGTGTCAGCACCGTGATCGATTTGCGGCACGCGCACGAGCTGGAGGCGAAGAAGAATGTATTCGCCGATTCCGACCGCGTCAGATACTGCCATATCAGCCTCGTGAATCCCGCGAATTCGACGCTCCCGACTATTCGCTGTCTTGGCGATTTGTATGTCCAGATGCTGGACGATTGCGGGGATCTTCTGCGCGAGGTGTTCGAGCAATTGGCTGTCGCGGAGGGGCAAGTTGTGCTATTCCATTGTGCAGCGGGGAAGGACCGCACGGGTGTCGTAGCCGCGCTGCTGCTGGGACTTGCCGGCGTCGATAGAGAAGCCATCATCGCCGACTACGCGGAATCGGCGGTCAATCTGACGCCGATTATGGACGAGTTCCGCGCGGAGCGCCCGGACATGCTGCCAGAGGAGATGTATGAGCGCTTCCTTGGCAGCGCTCCGGCCAACATGGAGCAGATGCTGGATTACCTTGACGCGAAGTATCATGGAGCAGAGGCTTACCTGCTGTCGATCGGCCTTGGCGCCGACCATATCGACAGATTGAAGCAAAAGCTGCTTGCGTAATCATTAGCAGCATAAAGATGACGGTGCAGTATTAGGCTGCACCGTTATTTTTAGCATGGAAGAAGCTGCTGCAACCAATGTTTGAACAGCGCGAAAATATGTATATTAACCATTTTATGTGCGGGATGTCTCCTGTAATGTGTGGCTATAGGTCACGGTTACGGAGGCATCCTTTTCAATTTCTCGAAATGCCACAATTCCATCTCCTAAAAGGAGGAAATCTGTCGAGACAGAACGAAATAGGGTGTTATACGATTAATGGAGTATGAATTGCGACGTAACATTGAATTAGGAGGATAACGATGGCAAAAACCTACTACGCAGAAGGAAGACAGCTTGCATTTATTTTGAGAGGGCTTTTTATATTAGGCGGATTAGCATTATATTTTAATATACCTGGGCTGCATTGGGGGTTCTTCTTCGGCATTTTATTTGGTTCAATAATTGCAGCCGAAATACTCGGAGCGCTGTGGACAAGATCAAGAAGGGCCAAGAAGAAAGGTCGAAAAAAAGCAACTAGCGGGTCGGCAAGGAAAGGAGTAAGGAGGACATCCATGGAATGCAGGTCAGACGAAGTGATACTAACTAGCAGACTGGATGACATGTCAGGCCCGGAATTTGAACGACTTCTGGCTTTATATTTTCGCGATCAAGGCTACCAGGTTAGGGAAGTTGGTGTTGGCGGCAATGACGGGGGCGTGGACTTGGTCATCATTGATAAGCGCGGTGAGAAAACTGCTGTACAAGCCAAGTGCTACGCTGATCATAATTCGGTATCCGTTCAAACAGTCCGTGAATTAGTCGGTGCCAAGAGAAATCATGATTGTATCCTTTCCTTGCTCGTGACCACATCGGACTTAACAGCGCCAGCGAAGAAAGAGGCGGATCAGTTCAAGGTTGATTATTGGCACGGTGCTCTTCTCGAACAGAAGCTTGCAGCCTGGGGGAAGTGGCGGCCAAGATAATATCCACTGAATGAAAAAGAAGCAACTAACCTTGGCATTAATTGCTTCTTTTTCATTTCTTTCCGTTGTCCAAGGTCTCCAATATATCATTAACGATACGGACGATAAGCCGATTTTCTTCAAAAGCATACAAGAAGGGGATGGTCTCCGACCAGCACTATGAACAGGAGAAGCAAAATGTGAAGAAATGCTTGGTTATGCAACGTGGTGGAGGTTGTTATTTTGGGAGCCTTCCTGGATGCTCGGCGGATTCCTGTATGTCTTCGCTGTTCAGAAGACGAAGGGGTAGGGCTGTTTCGCCAAATGTCTCAGAGGAATCGATTACGAAGACAAGCGGCTTATGCTAAAATTGGCGGCAGGAGGGATGCAACGTGCAAACGGTCTATGATTTTAAGGTGAAGCTGCCCAGCGGTGAAGAACAATCGCTTCGGGCATACGAGGGCAAGGCTTTGTTAATCGTCAATACGGCCAGCAAATGCGGGTTTACCCCGCAGTTCAAGGGACTTCAAGAGCTATACGAAACATACCGCGATCAGGGATTGGAGATTCTGGCCTTCCCTTGCGACCAATTCAACAATCAGGAGTTCAGCAGCATTGAGGAGACCACACAGTTTTGTCAGATCCATTACGGAGTGACCTTTCCCGTCTTTGCCAAAATTGATGTCAACGGCGATCAGGCAGACCCGCTCTTCGTGTTCTTGAAGGAGCAGCAAAGAGGCGTTCTGACCAAGAGCATCAAGTGGAATTTCACGAAGTTTCTGATTGATCGGAAGGGGCAGGTAGTGAAGCGCTATGCCCCGACGACCGTACCCGCCCAAATCGAGCCGGAGTTGCAAGATCTGCTGAACGCTTCACAATAGCGCAGCTTGATTCCGTTGCTCCATCTTCAAATGAATGAGGATATCTCCTTAATCTGCACTGGCAGGGAGCGTTGGAGATATTCTTTTTTTTCGCATTTTCTGTGGTGGCTGTCCGCTTCAAGAGGCAGTTGACTCGCTTGGAAACAGCGAACATCTCCCCCTATGACTACACGGAACCGATTTCGGCAATAATAACCAACAAAAATGTCGAGAGGTTTCTCCCCCTATGCCGAATTTCATTCCTTACTTGCTCCTTGTCCTCATCAGTTTGACCATTCTGGTGAGCATCGTCATTCGTGAGCGTCAGTTTAGTTGGCTTGTTTTGTTTTTTGCGTTCTCGGGCATGGTCTATGTTGTTGAATTCTTCATTATGGTGATAGGGGACAGCTACGAATATTTCCCCGAAGTCTTAACGATTCGCTATTATGATAATGTTGCCGGAGCTATAGTATCGAACTTGCTCATTGTCCCCGCGCTGGGAACGGCAGTCGCCGTTTATAATTTGAGGCAGCGTTGGATCGTACTGTTCGCGACCTTCTTAGTTGCTGTGGAATGGCTGTTCACGGATTTGCGCATTTATGAACCCCATTGGTGGAGGATGGCTTATACTTGGTTCGCCCTGTTGTTCTACTTTCATTTGACTCGCTTCTGGCTCGCCCAACTCAGGAAAGGGCTGGGCGTTTTCCGTTTCCTCAGCCTATGGATGCAAGCATGGAGCATGATAGGGACGGTGATGTACCTGATGGGGGTCATCGGTATTCGCTATTATCAGTTCGGCGCTTTTGCAGATATGTATCACGATGATGTTTTCTCAGGATCAATCATGGGGGTGATGAAGGCGGGGATATTTGCCGCCTTACTTGCAGCTTTTCCCCACAGCCCTTGGCGGTGGCTTGCGCCAGTATTGGTCTATGCTGCAGATGTCCCGCTCTACTATGTGGGATGGCTCGACATTAGGCTCCAGTTCTGGCAGTATATGGCGATCTATCTTGCGCTGGCTTCCTTGCTGCTGCTTTGGAACAGCTATGCGCATCGAGTACTGTGGCGGTTGCCTTCCAACATGCGGCTGCCATGAACTGATTTATGGCGGTTCCAAATCTATTTTGAGCGCTTGGGTATAATACGGTTGGCATTCCAGTTGCCGCGATAGGTTGTCTGGAGCCGCGGATCGCCGGGGCGGCCATGGCGTTCAGGCTTCAGGATTTCGGGATATGGAGAAGACAAGCGAGGAAGGAGAAGGTAACATGAACTGGAAGTTGTTTGGGGTCATCGTCCTGCTTACCGGCATGAGCTATTTTGCAGGGCACGGCTATGGCCGGCAGCATGTGGCGGAGACTGCGGTCGCGGCACCGGTCGCCGTGAACTCGCCGTCCGCACACAGACATGGGCATGCGGGCAACGCTGCCAATGAGGCAGCGACAGAGGCGGTATGGTCGGCGGAAAATGCCGTGGCAGGAGAGGAGACTACGATACACATTCGGATACAGGATGAAGAAGGGGAGCCGATCCAAGACTTCGACATCAGCCATGAGAAGCTGATGCATCTCATCGTAGTCAGCAAGGATTTGTCCTACTTCGATCATATCCATCCGGCATACAACGGGAACGGTACGTTCAGTACGACAACCTCCTTCCCTGCCGGAGGCGAGTATAAGCTGATCGCCGATTACGTTCCAACCGGGGGCAGTCCCACAACGCGGACAGAGTGGATTGAGGTGAAGGGCACACCCGCCGAGGCGGTTCCGCTAGTGAGGGATCGGGAGCACGCCAAGACAGCGGATGGCGTCATGGTGACGCTTGTCAACGGCCATCCCATCAGCGGGAGCGACTTTGAACTGGTCTTCCAGCTAGCCGATGCGGAGACGAAGGAGCCGGTCGCGGATCTGGAGCCTTATTTGGGTGCTGTAGGGCATGTGGTAATTCTCAGTGAAGACACCGAGGAGTACCTGCATGTTCACCCGATCGACGAGCTGGCAAGCGGTCCGGAGGCGCGATTCGCCACGAGTTTCCCGGAAGCGGGCATGTATAAAGTCTGGGCACAATTTCAACGCCAGGGCAAGGTGATAACGGTCGCCTATGTGGTAGAGGCGGAATAACGGAGATCCTTGAAAGACGCTGCTTGTATGCGGCGTCTATTTTTTTTGTATGAAGTACCCACCGGACCGCATGTTGCGGACTCCGCGCAAATGGATTGCAAGACATCTGGCCACTTGCAAATGGCAAAAATATGATAGAATCAGATCAAGAAATGATATGAGCATGCTAGGTGAGGTGGTGGCAAATTGAATCATCAGCGTCTGATGGAATTGGGACTGCAATATCCCGGGACAAGCTTGCGATATCCGTTCGATCCGGACTTGCCCGTGTTATTCGTCCGGAACAAGATGTTCGCGCTGCTGGGGCATACTGGCGCCATGGAGAGTGTGAACCTGAAGACGTCCCCGGACGAAGCCTGGCTGATGCGGGAGACGTACGCAGGCAGTGTATTGCCCGGCTATCATATGAACAAGCGGCATTGGAACACGGTTGTCCTGGACGGGAACGTGCCGGATGAGGTCATCGAGCAGATGCTGGAGGATTCTTACCGCTTGGTGGTGGCCAAGATGACGAAGGCAGAAAGAATGGCTTTATTGCAGCAATAAAAGGTCGGCCTGCCAGCCCCGGGATGAAGGGCTGGCTGACTCGTTGTCAGAATTTTGAATCGAAAGGAGATCGCATAGCATGACCACAAAGGTCCTGGAGACGCGTGAGCCTCTCATTAGTGCCTATACCTCCTACGGAAGTATCTTTTCCTTGATGGAGGACAGGTTATGGCCGTGGGTGTACAACAACTTCATCCAGATTCGATTTGCGCCCAATTGGAGAATTTATACCTTCGACCACCACCCGATTTTGTTGAAGAACTGTCCGGGAATTGCCTTCCACAGCCTCCCGCAGGAGATGGTAGTGCAGACGGGGAAAACGCTGAAACAGATCATTATCGATGCGATAGATATGGGGTACTACCTGTATATTTTTGTAGATCGCTATTACATTCCGCAGTCAGATTCTTATCAGAAGGAACAGCATATTCATGAACTATTCATTTTTGGATATGACCTGGAGAGGGATGTGGCATTCGTAGCGGATAATTTGCAGAATGGGAAATTCGTGCAGACGTCATGTCCCTTTGTTGAACTGGAGAAGGGATATTGGACGATCCCGGCAGACTTCGATTTCTGGACAGAGGTTCGGTTCCTGAAGCGCAAAGCCGATTACGAGTGCAAGCTGAATCTCGAGAATATTGCAGCGAGTATTGAGAGCTACTTGCATTCGCGCAAGACCTTTGATCTCGTAGAAGAGCAGGAATGCGAGTTTGGTCTGGAGTCTCTTGACCGTCTGCTGGATTACGTGGGCAATCCAGAACTGGCCGGTCATTATTTGGACATCCGCCCCTTTCACTTCCTCTATGAGCACAAGCTGCTGATGGCGACCCGGACGAAGTATCTGATGGAGCAGGAGCGGGTAGCGTTCGACCAGAGCTTGCTCGGTCAGAGTATAAATCTGGAGAAGCAGTATATGTACTTGCGAAATCTCGTGCTGAAATACAATGTAAAACGAGATCAGGCGCTGCGCGACAGCATTTATCAGAAGCTGGAGAACAATCTGGGCGAGGAACGGCAATTCCTATCTGCTTTGCTCCGTCATATTCAATCCAATGAAGCTGAAGGGGTTGTTGCCGGAAACGGGCTATGATAAAATACGACGTATCTAACTAACGGGAGTTGAAAGGGCCGATGGTGTAATTTTCTTGCTGTAAGGGCGACCAGACGAGCATGATGTCATGCATCGAGGTTTCTTTATGCGCGGGAAAGTTACGCTTCTTTCACTCCATCCATATCTCTCCTGACCTTACTCCGTTGCCCGGGGGGAGGTTGGTTGTGTGTGCGCGGAGCTGCAGGAAAGGTAACTTTCTTGCAGCTTTTTCTATGGAACAGGAGGGGACGCGCATGTCACTAATCCAGGTTCGCGATTTGACTTTCGCATATGACGGCAGTTACGACAATATCTTCGAGGACGTGAGCTTTCAGCTCGATACAGATTGGAAGTTGGGATTTACCGGGCGGAATGGCCGGGGGAAGACGACCTTTCTCCATTTGCTGCTTGGCAAATATGAATACAGCGGCACGATTTCCGCCCAGGTCCAATTTGAATATTTCCCCTACATGGTCGAGGATCAGGATCAACTCACTATGAATGTGGTGGACGAGATTTATCCGGACTACGAGCACTGGCAATTGATGCGGGAATTTTCCTTGCTGCAAGTATCCGAGGGCGTGTTGTACCGGCCCTTTGCCTCCTTGTCCGGAGGTGAGCAGACGAAGGTCATGCTGGCGGCCTTATTTCTGAAGGAAAATCACTTTCTGCTCATTGATGAACCGACCAATCATCTGGACATGCATGCACGAGAGCTGCTTAGCAACTATTTGCAGTCCAAAGGCGGCTATATTCTCGTATCGCACGACAGAGCCTTTCTGGATAACTGCGTGGATCATGTACTGTCCATCAACAAGACCAGCATCGAGATTCAAAAAGGCAGCTTCTCCGACTGGTGGGAAAATAAGCAGCGGCAGGATCGATTTGAATTGGCCGAGAACGAAAAGCTGAAGCGGGAGATGAAGCGCCTGGCAGAGGCGGCTGAGCGTACAAGCGTCTGGTCGGATAAAGTGGAGAAATCGAAGAACAACACTAGAAATTCCGGCTCCAAGGTAGACAAAGGGTATATTGGCCACAAGGCGGCAAAGATGATGAAGCGCTCCAAGTCGATGGAGCACAGGCAGCATGCGGCAATGGAGCAAAAGTCGAAGCTGTTGAAAAATCTGGAAGGCACGGACAGCTTGAAGATTGCGCCGCTGGTCTATCACAAGCATCAGCTCGCCGAACTGGATCAGGTTTCGATTTATTACGGAGACCAGAAGGTGTGCAGCGATGTCAGCTTTGCGATTGAGCAGGGAGAACGTATTGCGCTGGCGGGGCGCAATGGCTCGGGAAAGTCCAGCTTGCTCAGGCTGATTGGTGGAGAGGAGCTTGAGCATACGGGCGTATTCCGAAGAGGAAGCCAGCTGAAAATCTCGTATGTATCGCAGGACACCTCGCATTTGCAAGGAAATCTGACGGATTACGCCAGGAGCTATGGACTCGATGAGAGTCTCTTTAAAGCCATATTGAGGAAGCTCGATTTCGCCAGAGTGCAGTTTGACAAAGATATGGCGGCTTATAGCGGAGGCCAGAAGAAGAAGGTGTTGATTGCCAAGAGTCTCTGCGAACAGGCCCATTTGTATATTTGGGATGAACCGCTTAACTTTATTGATGTACTGTCCCGGATGCAAATCGAGGAGCTGCTGCTGGCCTATGCGCCGACGCTCTTGTTCGTGGAGCATGACCGTGAATTTTGCAGGCAGGTCGCAACCAAGGTAGTGGAGCTGCCGGGGATCGACGGAGCTGGCTGAGCGGCTCTGTCCGGGGCTTCGTGGAAATGCCGGAACAGCGAATGCGTCCGAATAGAAGCAGCACGGGTTTCCCGGCATAGAGGAACCCGTGCTTTTTTTTTTCATTGCTGCTGCCAATCACCGTGGAATTGCAGCGAGTATAAGGGGAATGTGTCCTACGATAGACAAATGTGCCCGGTTACGCTGGATTATCTCTCCAGAGCCATTTCGATAGGACTGAATCAGCAGATGGAGGAAGAGGACTGCGAGGAGGTCGTGCAGGCTATATCGAAGGTTGCCGGGCATTTAGCCGCCCAGTAGATTCGGATTCGGCGAGCTGCGCATGGGCCGCGCTCCCCGGCACGCGAAGGCATCCGCGCAAGCGGTTGTATGGCACAGATGGAATAACGAACTGTCGACACGAACTGATGTCGGCAGTTTTTTTTTTGTATGGAGCGTCCATTTCATTCCACAGCAGCGTGATTCTTCTTGCAACCAATGGCCTCCAGCTTTCGTACTATCATACAAATAGGTTGGGGATGGAGGATATCCTTGCGGCATACACTGATGTATAGTGCGGGAAGGGAGTTCTCCTCTTTCGGGCAGGCAATGACTGGGTACATTTGTTTTGAACATCCATAGAAATTGAGGGACATCTGATGAATCCGGAACTTGAATTAGGGAACAAAGCCGATGCTGCTTATCGGCAGGCGGAACGGAAAGCAGCTGAATATTTCGCGGTGCTGCAGGAGCAGCTTGGGCAGAAGAAGTTTGCTTCTGTCCTGACCGGGGATTTTCAGCTATGGAAACAACAGCATATGCGTGGTTGGCCGTGGCATGCTTGGCGAGCGAAAAAGCGGAAGCAGGCAGCTGCGGCGGATGGCTACGGCTATATCCATTGGCTGGACCATACCGGCAAGCTGGATGAATATCTGGATCGCAGCATCGCCTATGTGTATATGCGGGATTTGGGGAAGCCCATAGAAGAACTGGAAACGCAAGCGAGAATTCAGCGTGCGGCTGCTTCGCTTAAGCGTTATTTGCTGAAGGATGCCCCTACGAGCCGCGGAGGCCAACCGGAATGGATCAGCGCGGCAGGATTGTATCGCTGGGGCCAGCAAGAAGGTGTAGAGACCGCGGTCATCTGGGTTCTCGACAAGCTGAGGAACGTCTCCGCCCATCTCCCGAAGGAATTGGATGCCGAGCAAGCCCAGCGCAAGCTGATCAAGATTGTTGTCGGCGTCGTATTGCATGTGATGGAAGAACTGGACAAGGAAGGCTCTCCCGCAGCGGAACGTGCCAGCAGGTTGGACGAGGCCATTCGTCTTGGGTATGCCTATGGACTCACCTATCCCTTTATTGACGATTTGCTGGATTCGGCAGCATTATCCGCCGAAGAGAAATCGTGCTATTCCCGAATGATCCGCACGGCTCTTCTGACCCGAACTGTTCCGAAGCTGGGCGAATGGCCGGGGAACACTTTGGACGGCTTCGCGTTTATCCATGCGGAGCTGCGGGAAGCCTTCGAGTATGTGAAGAGCAGACAGGTGCCGGAAAGCGCTGACGCGTTCTTCGGGCAAGCCTACGTATTTTTCCACGCTCAGGAGCTGGATCGAGCCAAGGATGCGGCTAACCCTTCCTACACGAACGAACAGATTTACCTCCCGATTATCTTGAAATCCGCCTCTTCCCGATTGATTGCCCGTACGATTACGGGAGCCCCTATTGATGAAGACTTTAACCGGCGGACATTCTTTTACGGTATTTATAATCAGCTGGCTGATGACTTCGCGGACATGTTCGACGACGAGAGAGCAGGGGCGGTTACACCGTACACCTATTACATGAGGTATCGTGACCAGCGCCAGGATCTGATCAATCCCTTCGAATTGTACTGGACAGTCGTCGCCTATTTAATTCATCACGTGTACAGCTCCGATGCCAAGGCGCGCGAAGTTATTCTGGACCGTGCGATCAATGGGCTTAAGCGCTGCCGGGAGCGTGTCGGGAAGGAAAAATACCAATGGATCATGGACACATTCGCTGCGGGAAGCCCGTCATTTGCTGCACTCATTCAGCGTCTTGTCCAGAAAGCTGACAATGTCGACTTCTTCGACAAGCGTCTGCGCGACCAATTGCTTGACATGTTGAGGGCGGAGCGGGAGGAGAGGGAAGCCTTCTTCAAGATGATCCGCACAGTCCGCCAACAGATCAACGACACTTTGCCCATTGCCAAGGCGGAAGACATGTCGGCAGTAAAGGCGAAGCTGGTAGACGCCGCTAATTACAGCCTCGAAGGAGCAGGCAAGCGCCTGCGTCCAATCTTGTCCTGGGCGATGGGGGTTCAGGAGTACGGGTTGGAGGCGTCAGCGCTGATGCCGCTCCTGCGCTCGCTGGAATATATGCATACGGCCTCGCTCATTTTCGATGACCTGCCGACCCAGGACAATGCATCTACCCGCAGAGGGCGCCCGACGCTGCATGAATGGCATGACAGCGCCACTGCTGAGCTTGCCGGCTTGTTCTTGATTCAGCGAGCCATTCGGGAGCAGGCGTCGCTTGAGCAATTCGAGGCGTCAAGCGTATTAGCTGTGATCCGCTATGCGGCGCGAACAGCCGAGGAGCTGTGCACCGGGCAGGCGATGGATCTTGCGTCCAAGGGGAAGATGTTGACGCTGGAGCAGCTGAATCGGCTTTGCTTTTACAAGACGGGCATCGCTTTTGAAGCAGCATTAGTAATGCCGGCCATGCTGGCCCAGGTGCCCGAACCGGAAATTAGTCGGCTGAAGACCTTTGCTTACCACGCGGGCATTGCCTTTCAGATCAAGGACGATTTGCTTGATGCCGAAGGGGACGGCGATGTGCTGGGGAAGCCGGTTGGACAGGATGCAGCAAACAACAATGCCACTTTCGTTTCCATCCTGGGGCAGGAAGAGGCCCGCAAGCAGTTGTGGGAGCACTACTGCCTGGCTATGGAGACACTGCAGGCGATGGAGCGCCAGCCTGTTTTTCTGAAGCACTTGTTGCATTATATCGTGAGCCGTGATCGGTAGATGGTCTCTAACTGATTTGTTTGTTTAGCCAGTTGTTGAAGCTGAAGCAAGCAGGCGAACCTCCATCCGAGATCGAAAAGCTATTCTGTACCGACAGCTGGCGCATCTCGCATATGTGTAGGGTCAGGAACGCCTTAGCCACGCGCCTGCTTCGGCTGAATTGAGCGGCACAAGGGTAAAGGCAAAACGCGAGCGTCAAGCAGCAGAGTCAGGCTTGCTTTGTCTGGGGCCCCGAAACGCTAACGGAACGGAGAGACGTTATTTAGGCGATTTCTACCCTTTACGCACTCTAACGGAACACAGAGACGCTAATGACCGGAAAAGCGGTCAGACCCCCTAATTC
>NZ_BOVK01000059.1 GCF_018403685.1 Xylanibacillus composti | reverse complement strand
CAGATTAACGTAGATTCGCAACTTTTACAGCAATTATTTTTAGGGAATTCTCAAGATGCAGGTGTAGCGAAGTTGCTCGAATCTGTACTGAACCAAGTCTTACAAGCGCAGGTGAGTGAACAAGTGGAAGCAGATCGCTATGAACGTACAGAGAATCGACAAGGCTACCGTAATGGATCGTATCCGCATCAGCTGCATACTCGGATTGGGACCATTACGCTTAGCGTACCGCGTATTCGTGGCGGCAAGTTTACAACTGAACTTTTTGCACGATACCAGCGTAGTGAACAAGCTTTAATCTTGGCCATGATGGAAATGGTCATCAATGGTGTCTCTACCCGCAAGGTTTCTCAAGTGACGGAGGAACTCTGTGGAACAGAGTTCTCGAAATCTACTGTCTCGGATCTATGTAAGCGTCTGGATCCGATTGTAACGGCCTGGAACAACCGTCCTCTAGGCGATAGCCGGTATCCCTTTGTCCTCGTTGATGCCATGTACTTAAAGGTTCGTGAAGACGGTCGTGTTCGCTCTCGCGGTGTCATGCTCGGTATTGGTGTGAACACGGACGGCCATCGTGAGGTTTTGGGCATCATGCTAGGTGACACCGAATCTGAAGAAAGCTGGACAGAATTCTTCAGTTGGTTGAAAACGCGCGGTCTCCGTGGGGTGGATCTAGTTGTATCCGATGATCACGGCGGTTTAGTTCGCTCTATTCGGCAGCAACTCCAGGGCGTAACCTGGCAGCGGTGTCAGACGCATTTCATGCGCAATGTCCTTGATGCATCTCCGAAGAGTCTCAAAGACGAGATTCACACACATGTACGTGCTATCTTAGAAGCGCCCAATCCGGAGGCTGCTCGCATGTTGCTGAACCAAACGATTGCCGCGTATGAAGAAAAGGCAGCTAAGGCTATGCGGACATTAGAAACCGGCTTTGACGATGCTACAGCTGTATTAAGCCTTCCTGAGAAGTACCGCAAACGCCTGCGAACCACAAACAGTGTAGAACGCTTGAATGAAGAGGTTCGTCGCCGAGAACGCGTCATTCGCATCTTTCCTAATCGGGAATCTGTGATCCGTCTCATCGGCGCTTTACTCATGGAGCAAGATGAGAAGTGGGCTGCAGGAAAGAAGTATCTCGACATGGCAGAGTATCTAGAATGGCGCGAGAATCGCCCTAGGTCCGCTTCAAAAGTAACACGCATTATGTAGCACAATCTAGCTGAGGGAATTTACACATAAATTTGGACTTGATCAGTTTTATACCTTTGATGGCATATTAAATAATGCTACTTACTTTTATGAAAAGGCTAAATCCGAAACAACCCTTGGAGACGAACAAATTACAGTTGGTAGGT
>NZ_BOVK01000058.1 GCF_018403685.1 Xylanibacillus composti | reverse complement strand
GCCGTGAGGGTTCCGGCGAATATCTCCGGGAAGAAAAAGAGGCTATTCCGACAGCTATGCAGACGGGTTTGACGAGCGTGACAAGTCGTTTCCGTGCGGCGAGGCAACAGTCTGCGTCCCGGACGGTTTCGCTGTCTTTGCAGCTCATTCACGAAGGCGCTTCGCGGAACTGCCCGTTATTCCGTATCCTGCCATCTCAGCATCGGGTAGAATGCCCCTTCTTCGATGTACCAGATGTTGTCGAAATCCCAGCCTTCAAAAGTGGCTTGTTGTTTCATCTGTTCATCGGTGACCCAAGTTCCGTTTGCAGGATCCCGGTCTGTCTCATGCTGATGGTAAGAGGAACGGATTTCAATGGTTCCGCTTCCCGTAATTCCAAGTTCCGATGACGTATAGCTATTCGCAACCGTTCCGGCATAAGCGTAACCTATCAATCCGCCTTTAGATCTAATTCCTTTTACCACAGCGATTGCATACGAATTTGAAATCGTGCCATATTGACTGCCTACGAGACCGCCAATATTCGTCATGCTGGATAGAGTTCCAACCTCCCCGACGAAAAAGCTTTGGGTAATGCTGCCATGGTTTCCCCCTGCCAGTCCGCCGATGGCCCCATTTCCTTCGATCCCCTTGAACGTTGACCGGAAGGAGGAACGCGTCAAGGATCCTTTATTCATCCCCGTCAGACCGCCGACTAATTGATCGCCGACAACTACTCCCGATGCCGAAACATCGGAAACCTTTGCAGATGCCTCGATTGTACCGGCCAACGCGCCTGCATAGTTACTGCTCATTGACCACACTTCTACATCCGCCAACGCCACATTGCGGATTTCTCCGCTTTCTACGTATCCGAACAATCCCTGATACACGGCGTCCCTAGAAATTTTCAAATCGGAAATCGTATGACCATTGCCGTCGAATGTGCCGGTAAACGGCGTTTCTTCCGTTCCGATCGGCATCCAGCCGGAGTCTTTGACATACTCATATGCGTCGCCAAAATACCGGTCGTACAAGTCGTTATAAAAGTCGAGGTCATTCGACAACATGATATCCGCGTTCAATTGATAATGCGCAGATAAATTCAGGGTCATTCTAGCAAGTTGAGCAGGCGTTTCGATCAAGTAAGGGTGGTCTGCCGTTCCATCTCCACTCGCAAAGTACCCGACCTCAATCGGTTCGCTGTCGAGTGAAGCGGCAATCTCCGCACCATCCAAAGCAAACCGCAGAACGGCATCGGTTCCGACGCCTTGCACGGTCAGATCCGGGAAGGCTGCTATTCCTTCTTCCGCGGTTACGCTTGTCGTTCCGGACAAGATGTAATCGACGGTGCTGTCGATCACATCGACGTTTACTTTTGCTGTATAGGTTTCTCCGATCGGGTTCCCGTACGCATCCGTCACCTGGATCATCGGATAGACCTCGAAAACCTCATTTTCCGTCACGTACGTGCTCGGTTTCTGCATCCATTCAAGCTTGCTCGGCTCGGCAGCCTGCGGTGTGATCGTAAATGCGGTTGCCGAATCTCCCGTTTCGGCCACATCGATCCAGATCGTCTGCTCGACAGCATGATGCAAGACGAGATTCCCCGATGCCTTGCCATCGGTGAATGGTAGGAATATATCCGTAGAAGCCCCAATCAACGGCGTTCCTTCAAAGCTGCCGGCTGTTCCGCTTGGCGCGTTCGTATAACCGCTCACGGTCACCGTCTTCTCCCCGGCGAAGTCCGTATCGACGTCGCCGTTGGAACGATACACCGCTAACGTTACCCTGATGTTCTCTCCGGCTGCAACATGCTCTGGAGAGAGGGTGACGTTGGCATAAGATGCCCCGCGGACGACGGATACCGGAATTTGCACGGTAAAGCCGTCGTATTCCGCCCGGATGACCGTTGTGCCATCTCCTACAGCCGTTACGACCCCTTCCTTCACCGAAGCGATCGTCTCATCATCCGAGCTCCACACCGCTTTATCAGTCACATTGCGGGTCGTATCGTCGCTCCAATGCGCCGTAAGCTGAATCGGCCGCGTCTGGCCGATCCCGATCAAGGACAGGCTCTCCGGGTCGTAAGTAACCTGGGTGACCGTCGGCTCAGGCTCGGTGCCGGGCCCCGGAACAACTGGGCCCGATCTAAGGCCTGGACCGGTTCCGGGCACCGTTTCGATGATGGTCGCTTCCCCGTCCATGATCAGCTCGATAATCCTCGCATCGTTCACGAGGGTTATCGTAGAATCCGATACTTCTTCCGTTACATGAAGCAGTCCGATGACCGCCCGGACGATGCGCATGTCCATGTCGCTGCCGAACAACGTGACACGCTGATACCCTTCCCCGATGACATCTTTCGCTGCTTCCAACAGGACAGGTGAATAGACGACAGTCTCCTTGATGACGGTATCGCCGGATACGACGATGCGCACTAAGCCGTTCTCCTTGTTCATGACGAGCCGAACGACGGTGCTGTCGTCCAGATGGATGCTGTCGCTGCCTCCACCGTACACCTCCATCGATCCCTGCACTTCTACGTTGTGCAAGGTCACATCTCCTTCTCCGACTTGTTCCGCTATCACCAGGTCGCCTGTGATGATCAGATTCCGAAGCGTCGTATCCGGAGCAGTCACGATCACGCTTCCCGCGATGCGCTCCGCTCCATTGTCAGGGCCGAACGTCTCTCCGGGTTCGTTCAAGACAAGCTGCGTCGCTTCCCGAACGGCCCTCGACTTATCCAGCATGACGACCGCTTGCGCACGCGTCAGCGTATGCTCCGGCCCGAGCCTTCCATCCGGATATCCGTTGATGATTTCCTGTGCGGCGAGGGCTCCGACAGCGCCGCGGCTCCAGTCTGGAATCGTCTCCTGATCGGTGAAACTCGAAGCCGCGGCAGGGTCGGCATCAAGACCGAGAATGCGTTGCAGCGTCACGGCCGCTTCCTGCCTTGTGATCTCCTGATGCGGCCGGAACGTGTTGTCGGAATATCCCGTTATGTATCCCGCGGCAACGGCCCGGCCGACATCCGGCGCATACCAATCGGTCGGTTCCACATCGTGAAACGAGGCGGCGACCGTTTTCGTAAAGCCGAAGACACGATTGATCAAGGCGATATATTCCGCTCGCGCAATCGGTTGATCCGGTCTGACCGAACCGTCCGGAAAGCCGCGCAGCCACCCCTCCCCGAGCCAGCGATCGATCGTCTCCTTCGCCCAGTGGCCGGCATGATCGATTGACGCCGGCGTGCCGGCCTTGACGCCCTGCGCCATTCCGCCTGCTGCCAGGCAGACAATGAGGCAAAGGGTCAGAAGTTTTTTTGTGCGGACGATAAAACCTTGCATTTCGCTTCCCCTTTCAAAAACATACTGTCCCGAATTCCAGCTTTCTCCTCGACAGTCTGCTTGAAATATGCTATTCTGTCCAGTTTATCATCTGGCCTGCCGTTGAAAGATTAAAGGATGGTTAAAGGATTTCACACGCAAAGACAGCGAAACCGTCCGGACGCAGACTGTTGCTTCTCCGCGCGGAAACGACTTCTCAAGCTCGTCAAACCCGGCCGCATAGCTGTCGGATTGGCAAGTGAAGGACGGATGAAACAAGGGGATGCAGCCGGCTCCGTCGCAGGAACAGCCTGTGGTTCTGGAAGCAAAAAAGGAGGCTCGACCACCTCCGGCGGCGATGGCTCGGACAGCTCCGGAAGCGGATGCAGCAGCTGTGCCAGTTTGGTCCTTGAGCGTTCAGGCGTGGTTGAGCCAAGGGTTGACTTAAGTTAAAGCTCGGTTAAAAAATCATGGAAAACACTATGATCAAAGAAATAATCTCTTATAATAAAAAAGGAGTAGAACTGATCGCAGAACGGAGGAGCGCCCGTGGAATCTCAAAATATACTGCTGGTAGATAATGAAGAGGAAATCCGGGACATCCTGAAGCTGCATCTGTTGAATGCAGAGATGAAGGTTTTTGAAGCCGATTCCGGTCAGCGTGCCTTGTCCATTCTAAATCAAGAGCCAATTGATTTGATCATACTGGATCTGATGATGGAGCGGATGGATGGCTGGGAAGTTCTGAAACACATGCAGCAGCAGCAGTTGAGAACCCCCGTAATCGTGCTCAGTGCCAGACAAATGGAAACGGACAAAATCGAAGCCCTTGATCTGGGCGCGGATGATTATATGACAAAACCCTTCAGCCCCGGTGAACTCATCGCCCGGATCCAAGCGATTCTGAGAAGAAGCAAGCCGGACTTGCGAATCAAACAGTTCAAACTGGGCGCAAGCATCTTCGATGTCGAAGGCTCGTTCATTCAGAATTGTTCCGAAACGATCCCCCTGTCCCCTATCGAAGGTGCGATGCTTGAACTTTTCCTGCAAAATCCGGGTAAAATTTTTACCCACAAAGAGATTTTCCGAGAAGTTTGGAAGCTGGATCATGTTGACAACAACTCAGTGAAAGTGTACGTGAATTATCTGAGAAAAAAAATCGGAGATGATCCCGCTAAGCCACGGTATATCCAGACCATTCGGGGAATCGGTTATCGTTTTTTAGGGGACCCCTCATGAATCTGAAGAGCAAGCTGTGGCTGCTTTTATTGGCAAGTTCCCTCTCTTCTCTTATTTTATTAATAGGGATTGCCGCTGTGATCGGGCTGATCTTTAACCAAGGCTACACCCACCATAACTTAAGTGAACTCGGCAATCAACTGAGCCGCATGATGGAACAAATCGGGCCCGATGATGAGCAAATTCAACAGCAATTGGCCGCTTTTCGTAATGAGCATCCGCATATTGATTTGACCTGGTTGTCTGAAAACGGCGAATTACGTTACGCAACAGACGGGCGGACGAGTGACTATAACATGAACGAATTGATGAATCGGTTCCTGAATATGCCGTCTAACTTATGGGAAAATGAGGCAGAGATCACCTTGATTTTCGATTGGCAATGGGAAGGACTGCAGCAATTTTTGGTCATGTCGCTGCCCAGTGAAGTGATGCAAAGCAGTCAAATCTTTATTTACATACAGAACAGCGCCCAGTTCATCCAATTGCTACTCCCCGTGGCCTTATTTATGTTGACGCCTTATGTATTCGCTCTGTTTTTTTTCTTGAAGTTAAATCGTCGGCTACAATTACTAAATCAGGCCATGATCACATTTGATGCAAGCGGAGCGCATGAAGTTGATGAGAATGCGTCCAAAGATGAAATCGGCCAATTGACACGCAGCTTCAACGATATGTCCGCCCGCATCCGTTCCAACATCATTCGAATACGAGAGCTGGAAGCCAAGCGCAAATTGTTAATCGCAGATATTTCCAACGATTTAAGGACACCGCTGACCATGATCATTGGCTATGCCGAGTCTTTGGACAAGCAAATCGTAAAATCGCCCGAAGAAAAGAAAAAATATATGACCTACCTATTAAGAAGGGCAACATATATGGATGTACTTTTGCAGAAATTGCTGGAAATCGCGCAGCTGGATACTTATAAAGATCGGGTCCAATTGGTCCACCAAGATTTAGGGGAGACGATCAGGCTCATTGCCGCTGATTATATCCCTGTCGTGGAATCCATGTCCATTGACATGGATTTCCACATTCCCGAGCAGCCGCTTTATGTGTCTTTCGACCAACCCTTAATAGAAAGAGCACTGCGGAACTTGATTGAAAACGCAATTCAACATGGCGGTGAAGGCAAATACTTGGGCATCTTTCTAAAAAAAACGAAAAATCAAGTTCACATCACCATTGCTGATCGTGGTCCCGGCATTGAATTAGCTAAACAGAGGTTTATTTTTGAACGGTTCTACCGGGGACCGGAAGGGCGAGGCGGTGAAGGACTAGGCCTCGGTCTGTCCATTGTTCAAGAAGTGGCGAATGCCCATAAAGGGTACGTGCGTATGGAGAGCCGCCCAAATGAAAAAACAAAGTTCACCTTGATTCTGCCGTATTCCGCCAAGCACGAAACACAAGCTTCGCAGTAGTTGTAGTCTTGTACTCAGATTGACGCTTGCATGCTTGACAGCAATAAGACCATCCTGCCAGAGATATAATTCTGGGGAAGGATGGTCTTGTTTTTTTTCTGTACGTTTGGTGCAATCTATTCCGACACGTTACTGAATTGATGCGCCACCGCTCTCAACGGGCTGCTTCTTCCGTCTATTGACTATCTGTTTGCGTGCAACCAGGCGAACCCTCTGGCCAACACAGCAACGGCTTCCGCACGGGTTACTTTTTGCTGCGGCCGGAAGCTTCCATCCGGATAGCCGTCCATCATTCCTTCTGCTTGCAGAACAGCAACAGCTTCCCTAGCCCATTCCGAAATGGCGTGTTGATCAGCAAACGCGCTAGTGCCGCCCGCTCCCGTCTCAAGCTGCAGCGCCCGCACGATCATCAATGCCATCTGTTCTCTCGTAATTGGATCGTTCACGCCAAACGTCATCTCATCATACCCTGTCACGATACCAGATGCCGCCGCTGTAGCGATTGCTTCACGCGCCCAATGATGCGCACTGTCAGCGAATGCATAGCCGCTTCCCGCTGAAGGCTCCAGATTCAATGCCTGTACCACCATCGTTACAAATTCGGCTCGCGTCATGTCATGGTTCGGCCGGAAGGTACCATCGGGATAGCCGTTGACCACATCCTGCGCTGATAAGCGGCGGATGTCCTCTTCCGCCCAATGTCCCGCAACATCCGAGAACAACGGCGCTTCTAACGGCGGTGCGTCGGCATCAACCGGGCGAGCAATGGCCGCGTACGTTGTCGCAACTGTCGTAAAGTGATCGACGGTGCCGCTAACAGCAGCTTGCGCCCAATCCACTTCGATGTTGTCCAGCTCGATCCATTCGGTAGTCTCTTCATCGAATCGATAGAGACTGATAGCCCACGATTCCTCGGTCAGGCCGTCCATGCTTACGTACAAAACGATTGTGACATCTTCCGTGAAGTTTCCTTCCTGATCTTTTGTAATTGCGATCGCTTTGCTAGCCAGCCGATCCTGCTCCGTGAAAGACAGCGCATCCGACGCACTCTCTTCGATAGTTACATAGAAGACTCGGTGCCACGCTTCTTCGGGAATAATGATCCGGCCGCCATCAAAGAGGATGACTTCTCCTTCCGTGCCCACCATCCAGGTGTTGTCGGGCTGTGCCGGTTCACTGCTGGTGCCGCTGCTGCCACCGCCGCCGCTGCCGCCGCCTGGACTGCCTCCTATCGAGGTCAAGCGGAAACGGTTTGTGGTCGCACGCGACATGTTACCGACCGCATCTGCCGCTTGAACATGCAAGTACCAGTCGCCGTCCACTCCATCGAGCGTCAGTGTGTCGCCGCTGGAAAAAAACGCCCACTCCGCGGCGTCATAAGCCGGTGGAACCTCATCCTGTGTCCACACATAGCGCAAGCTGGAGTCCTCTACACCGCTCGCATCGTCGCTGACCTCCACCCGGGTCGACGCCGACCGTGCCTCGCTGTCGCTGCCGTTCGCAGCAAAGGAAATGCTCGGTGCGGTGTGATCGATCCGAATATGATAGGCAAGCCTCACTTCATTGCCCGCACTGTCCGTCGCTTGAACAGCCAGCGTATGGGCGCCTTCCGCGGCGAATGCGATCGGCTCGGCATACGGCTGCCAAGCTCCCCCACCGTCCGTTGAATAAGTGACGGACGTTACGACCACGCCTTCCGTCGCCTGACTCGCATACACTTCGGCCGTCACACTGTGGCGGGTCCATGTGTCGCTTGTATACGGCGATCCGTCGTCACTGAACGTCAGAGACACATCCAGCGTCAATCCGCCGCGGCTGATATTGATCTGCTGTAACGCCGCTTCGCCGCTGTTACCGGCAACGTCCGCCGCTCGAACTCGCAGCGTATGAGCGCCCTCGGTCATAAAGGCAATCGGCTCAGCTGCATAGGTGTGCCATGACGTGCCGCCATCTGTCGAATATTCGATGAGGGCCACGCCGCTGTGTGCATCCGTCGCTTCGATTACGGCAGTCACCTGCCGATTCGTCCACGTTCCGCTCGCATATGACGATCCGTCTTCGTGCCGCAGCTCCACGCTAATATCCGGGACGCTGTTGTCCAGACGGAATCGTTCCGTACGTGCAACAGCCACGTTGCCGCGCACGTCCCGGGCCAATACATGCAAGTACCAGTCGCCGTCCTTACCGCCAAGTGTCAGCGTGTCTCCCTTGTCGAACGACGTCCATCCCTCCGCGTCGTCAGCCGGCGGAACCTCATCCTGCGTCCATACATAGCGCAAACTGTCATCGTCCACATCGAAATCGGTCCCCGTCACGGTCACCGTTGTGGATGCGTTGGCGGACCAATCTTCGTTCCCGTTCGATCCAAAGCTGATCGTCGGCGCCGTTCGTACCACGTGCACGTCAACCGTTGCTTTCCGTTCATGCGGGTTACGGACATCGCCCGGCAGCGTGAGCTCCCCAGTGAACGTATATGTCCCGACGGTTCCGCCATCGTATACCGGATCGCCGTTATCCCATGTGACGCCCAGTTCCAACTTTTCCCCATTGCCCAAGGTCACTTCCGCCTCGCCCGGCAAACTGATGTCGGATCGGTCTGTGCCAGTAGTGACCCGGATGTCATCTAGCTCGCCGACCGAAGCAACCATATGAACACCCGTCACCGTCACTGTTGCTGTTGCCGTGCCTCCGTATTCCGTTGTAACCGTCACCTGCACCGTCTTCTCCCCGGTATTGCTAATATCGAGCAGCAATGTATCCGCCGATCCTGCCGATGCACCGTCAACCGTCCACTCCACGCTTTCCATGGCAAAATGACTATGCGCGTATTCAATCGCCAGAGCTGTCGATGTGCCGACTTCCGCCTCGATCGATCCGGCAACCACCGTTTCATCGTGGAGAATCGTCACATGAGGCGATGAATCGAACGAAACAAATCGAAAACCTTTTTCGGCAGCATGATCTTCTGCCGTGGACGCCGCGTGCCCAATCAACGTGAGGCCGGGGTCATTATGCGAGAACGCATCATCTCCAAATGTGGCATCGTCACGATGAATCACCGCTTCCACGAGTTTGTTGTGGTAGAAAGCTTCCTCTCCGATCGTTTCCACACTTCCCGGAATGACCACTTTCGTCAACTGATTATTCCTGAAAGTAGCTGTATGAATCTGCGTTACCGTGTCCGGGATGACGACTTCCTTCAGGTTATTATCCTCAAACGCCCAGGCAGAGATCGTTTGGACGCCATGTGGAAGAACCAAAGACTCCAGATTGTTATTCCGAAAAGCCTCGATTCTAATCCGCAATAAACGGCTGCCACTGGCAAACTCGATCCGCTCAAGCTTGTTCCTGTAAAAGGAATGTTCCCCCAAGTCCGTAACGCTGGCAGGGAAAAATACAGACTCCAGATCATTCTCCGAAAAAGCCCGTTCTCCGATCGTACTTACACTTGCGCCAAGCTCAACTTTCGTGAGATTGTTTCCGGCAAAAGCCCATCTGCCAATTGACGTCACACTGTCCGGGATGGTCAATTCCGCAAGATTATTTTCCGCAAACACACCAGCCCCAATCGTCGACAAGCTGTCCGGAAGCTCCACGCTGACCAGGTTGTTATATCCGAATGTATAATTCCCCAAGTCCACGACACTGTCGGGAATTTTCAGTTCGCTGAGGCTGTTAGACTGAAAAGCCCAGCCCCCAATCGTCGTCACACTTGCCGGAAGCTCCAGTGTATTCAGCTGATTTTCTAAAAACGCACTTTCCCCAATGGTCGTGATGCCGTTTGGAAGGATTAACTCACTGATCCTTTTTCTTGTAAATGAATCGTCTCCAATTGCCGTCACGGTCAACCCATCAATTTCACTTGGAATCACCATCAGATCCGGCACACTGCCATATTCTCTTTCATCCCAGCCCGTAATCGTCACAGTGCCGTCTCCGTTGTCGTCATAAGTAAAACCAAGACCTAGATAGTGGACTATGCTCCTGAATTTGTAGCTATATGCACTGGCATACGCTTCGGTCGTTGATCCCGTATAACCGATCAAGGTCAGGTCAGCGTCGTTATCCCTGAATACGTTATTGCCAAATGCGACTTCATCGTTGTGAACGATCACTTGCGTGAGATTGTTACGCCAGAATACACTATCAGCAATGTCTGTGACGTTAGCGGATATCATCACTTCCTCCAACTTATTAAAGGCAAAAGCCTGGCTCCCAATCGCAGTTACGTTATCCGGAATCGTCACTGTCGCGAGACGGTTCCTCGAAAAAACACTCGCCTTGATCTCTGTTATATAAGAAGGAAGCTCAACAGAAGTGAGACCATTATCAGCAAAGGCAGCCGAACCAATCTCCGTCACGCTGTCGGGAAGCATGATATCGGCAAGCTCATTGATGGCAAAAGCGGACGAACCGATCTCCGTCACGCTGTCGGGAAGAAGGATATCGGCAAGTTGGTTGCGTTCAAAAGCTCTAGCGCCAACTTTCGTCACCCCCAACGGAAGCTCCACTGCCGCCAAGCGATTGTTGCGAAAAGCCTCGTCGCCGATCTTTTCCAAATCGTCGGGCAGCTTCACTTCGACCAGCTGATTATCCATAAATGCACGTGCGGCAATCTCCGTCATCGTCGCAGGGAGCACCACACTGCTGAGGCGATTGTTCTGAAAAGCACCAGCGCCAAGTACCCTCACACCGGCCGGAATCATGACGGTGCTCATTTCGTTGTCCCTGAATGCTTCCGCGCCGATTTCCCTCATATTTGCGGATAAAACCACCTCTTCCAAAGCGTTATCTGCAAAAGCAGCATTCCCGATTGTCGTCACGCTGTCCGGAATCGTCACGCCTGTAAGGCTTTTCCTCGAAAAAGCATGACTGCCGATTCCCGTTACGGTCAATCCACCCAACTCGGCCGGAATCACCAGCGGGTCGGGCATTGTGCCGTATACCGCTTCATTCCATCCGATGATGGTTGCGGTACCGTCCTCGTGATCGATATAGTCAAAGCCTTCACTGACGATACTGACAAAGCGGTACCTGTTTGCATCTGCATACGTTTCCGCTGTCGAGCCCGCGTAACCGATCAAGGTCAAATTCGGATCATTACCCATAAATGCGTATCTTTCAAATGTGACCTCAGCGTTATGGATCACCACTTCCGTCAGGTTGTTATTACTAAAAGCCCCTGCTTTAATCATCGTCACGCTGTCCGGAATCGTCACATCTGTGAGGCTTCTCATTTGAAAAGCCATGCTGCCGATCCCTGTTACGATTAACCGAATCGACTCGCCCGGCACTTCCAACTCGGCCGGTATAAACAACGATTCCGGAGCCGGGCCGAAACCGCGGTCGTTCCACCCCGTAATCGTCGCCGTGCCATCGCCGTTGTCATCAAATAAAAAACTATATCCCAAGTAGTGGTCAATATCCATAAATGGATACCCGTTTGCATACGCATAAGCTTCCGTCGTCGATCCCGCATAACCGATCAACGTCAGGTTCGAATCATTACCCGCAAATACGTCAGCTTCAAATGTGACCTCAGCGTTATGGATCACCACTTCCGTCAGGTTGTTATTACTGAAAGCCCGCCATCCAAGGTTGTCCACACTTTCCGGAATGCTCACGAACGCAAGCTGATTTTCGGCAAAAGCGAACTGAACGATGTTCTTTATCCCTTCGGGAATCCTCACTGCCTGGAGGCCCCTGCTCTGAAAGGCGCCAGCGGCAATCATCGAAACGGGCAGTCCCCCCAGTTCAGAAGGAATCACCAACTCGTCATCAAGACCAATATATTGGCTAATCATGACCGAGTCATCTTCATTAACCCAATAGGTATATGGTCCCTCCGTGAATGGACCTTCCCTCGCATTCACTTCCGGGATAGGTAAAAGAAGTGTCAGTAAAGCAATAATCAATATCCATAAAATCATCCAGCCTTTTTTCTTCATAGCCGATCCCCTTTCGCGTTCCAACCTATTTGCCATTTTATCTATTAAAATAGCTTGTTTGGTTAAAACTTGGTTAAAGGAGCATCGGGAAGGTGCTTTCTCCCTCTTCTATCTGTCAAGCCGCTGCCGAGCTATTGACTGAATTGACCGGACTTGACGTCTGTGTTCCGAATGAAGGCGCCGTCTATTCTATCGGATCAGCGACTGATCGGAATTGCCATTATTCAAACTATTCCCAGCTAAGAGGATCGCCTTTATGCTATACTTATATTCTATCAATATCTTACTATTCTAATAGTCT
Organism: Xylanibacillus composti; assembly: GCF_018403685.1. Taxonomy (NCBI): domain Bacteria; kingdom Bacillati; phylum Bacillota; class Bacilli; order Caryophanales; family Paenibacillaceae; genus Xylanibacillus; species Xylanibacillus composti. The sequence goes on along the minus strand of NZ_BOVK01000058.1, from coordinate 30,816 downwards.
TGGAGGGAGTTATGATTTTGCGTAAATGGATCGCTTGCACACTAATCCTAGTCTTGCTTTTCTCCGGCGGTTTCTCGGGAGAGGCAAAAGCAGAAAACCATGCCGCTTTTCACGATGTGACCAGTACGTTCTGGGCTGCCGAGGCTATTCATGAAATGGCGAAAATTGGCGTGATCAACGGGTATGAGGGCAACTTGTTTAAACCTAATGATCCTGTAACGCGTGAAGAATTTGCTGCTTTGCTCGCCAAAACCTTCAATCTGGATCAGCCCGCCTCATCGCCAACCTTCTCTGATGTAGCCGCAAGCCGCTGGTCCTATGCGGCTATCGAATCGGCTAAAGATTATTTCCCGGGGTACTCCGTCGGGTCCGGCGCTCCGTACTTCGATCCCAAGGCTGAGGCGACGAGAGAGGATGTGGCATCCGCTCTCGTTAGAACGCTTGGGTACATAGACGATCAACAGCATGAATCGATTTTGCATGCATTCCGCGATGCGGCGGACATCACCCCCCAGTTGAGGGCGGATGTGGCGCTGGCAGCACGCAAAGGACTTGTCAGCGGATATGAGAATGGGACATTTCGTCCGAAGGCTACCGTCACTCGTGCAGAGACGGCAGCGATTTTGTACCGCGCCGTGTACGGTCCGATCCCGGACAGTACTTCCGATTCGGCCTTGAAGCGTCCATCCTATTCCGGGATCACTGATTTTTCGCAGGCTGTCGGTTGGTATGGGACGGTCTCGCAATCTGCCGATCCGAATCGAGTTATCGAAGGCGTGTCCTCCGTATCGCTTTCTACAGACTCGGAGCATACTACTACCGCGGCACGGGTCCAAAATCTTGCTCTTGATTTGAGCGAAGCCCAAAATCTGATGCTCCGCTTGCATGTAGAGGATATTTCCAGACTGTCGAAGATTGAAGTGCGATTGTCTTCAACTTCGAATATGGCAGCTTATCTGGGGCATGCGCACACCCGGTGGCAGCTGGTTCAAGGGTGGAACGAAATCATCATCCCGATGGACAAGTTCGCTCCTTCCGGCAACGAAACGTTCGAGAATATCATGACCACGCTGCAAGTTTCGGTCACCCAGAGAGGCGATCTTCCCGTGACCGTTGTGTTCGATGCGCTTTATCGCGATCATGGAGGAAGAGGTAAAGTCATGATCCAGTTCGATGATGGATGGGAGTCGGTCTATACGAAAGCCTATCCGATGATGAAAGAGAAAGGGCTGGTCGGCAATATCGGCATTGTAAGCAATCTTGTAGGCAATCCGAACTATGCCAAGCTTGACCAGTTGAAAGAGATGTATGCGGATGGTTGGGACATATTTAATCACACGGCCAATCATCCGCGCCTGACTTCTTTGACCGAAGAACTGGCAGAAGTTGAACTGAGCTCCGCCAAGGCGTTTCTGATGCGCAACCGTTTCACCCGTGCCGCAGATTATATGGCGTATCCATACGGCGATTTCAACGACAGCATTGTGGATATTGCCGGCAAATACAGCCGATTCGCAAGGACCATTACGCCCGACTTTGAAGTTGATTCGCCGATTAACCCGTATCGGATGAAAGCGATTGAATTGGTGAACGATATCGATCCGGCGGTTTATCAAGAAGCCATACGTTCAGCTGCCGATCATGGCACTACCGTCATTTTCTTCCTGCACCGCATCGAAGAGGCGGGAGACGATTCCATCATCCTCCATACGGATGATTTTCAAGCGTTCTTGGACTATCTCGACTCATCCCGGGACGAGGTCGATGTCGTTTCGATCAGCGAATGGTATAAGACAATCGAGAATTGAACGAAGGGGAGCCGGCCGGCTCCCTATTTCTCTATGTCTCCTCGTACATTTCAACTCCCGGCCTTCATTACTGCGCTAAGTTCTCGCCAGCTTGCCATGATGTTTTCGAGCGTTAAGGAAGACGAGAATCTTTTTTTTTTGGTAAGGTATATGACGGGACGAAAAAAATACAACACGAGCAAGGAGATGAAAATGGAAGCACTGCGAAATTATTTCACCAACCTCGACCTGCATGCCGATATGGCCGCATTTCTATCGTATGCGATCGCAACCCTGCTGATCGTGCTGCTTAGTTTTGTGGCGAATCTCATTGTGAAAAAAATTATTCTTCGGATGATCGCTCTGTATATTACCAGAAACAGATTTCAATGGGACAACAAGCTCCTGGAGCGGCAAGTGTTCCAAAAATTGTCGCACATCGTGCCTGCGATCATTATTTATTACGCTTCCTTTATTTATGCGGACTACCCCGCCGCAAGTCAGCTAATTGAAAAGGGCGCCTTGGTCTATATGATTCTCATGATCTTGTCGGCGCTGAATGCGTTCATGAACGCAGTTAACGATATTTATCAGACCTATGAGGTTTCCAAGGAAAAACCGATCAAGGGTTATATTCAGGTAGCCAAGATTATTCTATTCTTCGTCGGAGCTATCCTGCTGGTCGCTACTTTGATCGGGCAGAACCCGCTCATTTTGCTCGGGGGACTGGGCGCGATATCCGCTGTTCTGATGCTGGTATTTCAAAATTCGATCCTGGGGCTTGTCGCCGGTATTCAGCTGACCGCCAACGACATGATTCGCGTCGGTGACTGGATCGAGATGCCAAAGTATAACGCTGACGGCGATGTGATCGAAATCACCCTGAATACCGTGAAGGTGCAAAACTGGGACAAGACCATAACCATGATACCGAGCTATGCATTCATTTCTGATTCATTCAGAAACTGGAGAGGCATGCAAGAAGCAGGCGGCCGCCGGATCAAGCGTTCCCTGTATGTAGATATGACCAGCATTTCTTTTTGTTCCGCAGAAATGATCGAGCAGTTCAAGCAAATACGCTACCTCAAGGACTATATCGTGAACAAGGAGCAGGAAATCGAAGCCTATCATCGGGAACATGAGATTGACGACTCGAGCGAGGTGAATGGCAGAAGACTGACCAATATCGGGACCTACAGAATCTACATTTCCCGATACCTGGAAAACCATCCGAAGATCCATAAGAACCTGACCTCCATGGTCAGGCAGCTCGCACCGGGCGAGTATGGCTTGCCTCTGGAGATCTACACGTTCACCAACGATATTCGCTGGGGCGAATATGAAGCCATCCAAGCCGATATTTTCGACCATATCATTGCCGTCGCGCCGAAGTTTGGCCTCAGAGTCTTCCAGAATCCGACTGGACACGATATGCGCAGCATGCTCGGCGACCCAGTTCGGCAGATGACATGAACCTACCTTGTTCCAACGAAGAAAGCGCCTGTTCGTTACAGGCGCTTCTCTTATGGTGCAAGTCGCTGTTTATTGATCCTCACCTGCACCGGCGGTCAAGCCGATGTTCCCATACCAGTGATAGTAATCGACTTTCAGCCCCATTTGCTCTGACAAAAACCGTAGCGGTACAAAAGCAGTTCCGTTTCGAACTTGAGGCGACACATCCAATGTGACGCGTTCCTTGCCCACCGTCACTTCACGAGATCCTACAGTCAGTACGATGCGTTGATCCAATCCGTCAACCGTAATCGTCCTGCTGGTTTGATCCCACTTCACATCAGCGCCCAAATATTCCGAAACGAACCGTATTGGCGCCAACGTTCTGGATTCATGGATGAATGGAGCTTCGCGAATTTCTCCGTATTCTCCTCCGGCAAATACCCTGTTCCTGTTAACGTATAGCAAGATGTCCGGTATCGGATTATACGCCTCGTAGTAGAATGTGCCGCCCGCCGTCAATATCCGGTCTTTCCAGGCTTTGATCGCCGGTTCCCCATCCACCGGAACAACAGTGGATCGAAGTGTGACCTCCCGAAGCTCCGACAAGCGCTCCAAACCTCGCAAACTCGTGATACTGGTATCATCCAGGTTCAGTACCCGCAGCTTTGCCATCTCACCGATTGCATGCACATCCCGAATCGGATTGCCGCCGGCATGAAATTCCTCCAGATTTGCCAAGGTGCGCAAGGAAGAAATATCTTCGACTGCATTGCTTTGCAAAGTCAGGTACTCCAAGTTCGTTAATTTCGATAATGGCGTAACGTCCCGAATCTCATTTCCCGCCAACCACAAGCGTCTCAATTGAGTCAGATTCTCCAGCGGGCGCAAATCGCTGATTTGCCCTTGTTCAACGGAAAGCTGCTGCAGATGGGATAACGGTGCGACAAAGGAGAGATCGTCAACATGGGATACCGATAACGATTCCAGACGGGAGAGCTGCTTGACAGGCTCATAACTGATGATCGGATTGTTGCTTATGTGCAATTCACGCAATTCAGGCATATGACGCAAGAAATCAAGCTGACGCAATCCTTGTTGATGAATGCTCAAGCGCTCCAATTTGGTCAACTTATCGAGCACCTGCAAATCAACCGAATTTTCCGGCCATGAATATAGACTCAGTTCGCGCAATTGGGGCAATGATTCCAAGGCGCTTACATCCTGCAATGTATTTGAAATGAGGTTCAATACTTCAAGATTGGCGAGCGACCGCAGTGGCTCCAGATCCTCGCTTATTACGTTCGTCACTACAAGCTCGCGCAAGGAATGCAGACCCGAGAACAGCTCCAAATCGATTGGTCTGCCTTCCCATATCACAATTTTCTCCAGCTTGGGAAGGCTTGCAATGATATCCAGGCTTTCGACAGAGTGGGAATCCCATAGAATCAGCGATTTCAAGTTGACCAGCTGCTCCATTCCCGTTAAATCCTCCAGGTAGGCAAACCAGTAGCCGTTCTGCTCCCTGAAAGCTTCCAGCTTCTCGTATCTTACGTCCAGTTCTTCCACCTGCTCTGCATCGGACAACCGGATTGGACCTTCGGCCAATCCGATCTCCTGTCGGACCAACCAATCCAATACAGGATCGGGAAACTCGATCACCGAATCTCTCTCAGCCTGAGCCTTCCCCGTACCCGCGATCCCTAGGCTTCCCATTGCCAGTGCGAGTACGATCATCACTCGCAAAAGCAATCCCCGATTTCCTTGCGGCAACACGGCCGTCATATTCGGCACTCCCTTCTTATTACCCATATTTGTTATAGTTAGACGCTCCCCGCGTCGAGAAGTTTCAACTCCGTTCCAGACTTCTCGTCCGGGACAGCCCCTCGACTCCGGTCTAGGATGGAAACAGTCGCCAGACCGTTTTGGCAGCGGCCTGTCACCGATACAATGGTTGCATATCAATTAAAGCCGCAACGGGCGGCGTATGTGTGGTGAAATCAATGCAAGCATCCTCCGAAACGCAATATATGTATGTCCTGTTCACCAATACGGGAACGTGGTTCACACGGTTGATTCGTCTATATACCAGGCAGGAGTTGAATCATGTATCGATCTGCCTCGACCGGTCGCTCAGTGAAGTGTACAGCTTTGGCCGGAAGCGCCCGAACAATCCGTTTATCGGAGGGTTCGTAAAAGAAGATTTACAAAGTTCGCTTTTTGAACAGGCAGACTGCGCCATTTATCGCTGTCCAGTGAACAGGAAGCAGTATGCCAAGGCCAAGGCCACGCTCCGACAGTTCGAACGCAGATCCGCTTGCTTCCGCTACAACCTGCTTGGTTTGATTGGCGTCATGCTCAATAAGCCGATCCGGCGGAAATGCGCATATTTCTGCTCGCAATTCGTAGCTACAATATTCGAACGCTTGGACCATCCTCTGACCACCAAATGCGCGGCCCTTGCCTCTCCATGCGATCTCGAGCAATCCGACAAGCTGGAATGCGTGTACCGGGGCAGCCTTCAAGAGGCACAAACCCTATTGGGATCAACAAAATTGTCAGAAGCCCCTTATCGTTTGGCCTGTCTCTTTCACGATGAACAGGCGCTTGCCGCATGCACGAACGAGAGTCCATGCCAATAAGAAATATTTTAACTTGGTATTTCGCGGACATTTTTCTATAATAAAGATAAAAAAGAAATAGGCTTCTTCCAAAAAAGACCACTTGCCAATAGTTGCTAGACATTTGTAAAATAAAAGTAACGCACCAAAAAATGAGGTGAAGTTCGCAATGCAAGTGCCTGTCCTGAAACATTTGGATAATGGCGATACCGAATTGCATATGCTGGATTTGAACGATGTGATATATATTTGCGTAGAAAATCGTACTTTGGTATATCATACCGTCGATCAAGCTTATCGCCATATATCCACACTGTCGGACTGGGAAGATCATTTGACCGAATACGGATTCGATCTGACGGATAAAACGAATTTGGTCAATATCAGCAAGATCAAGAAACTGGATTCCAAGCAAGGCAAGCTATATTTCGAGGAAGAGCCCACCAGCAAAAGCAAGTTTGCCACCATTGCCTTTATTAAGCAGAAGCTATTTAAAAATCTCATTTTGCGCGCCATCGCAAACAATAAAGGGACAAGCCTGGAGTATAATTTGAAAGGCCAAGGAAAAGGCGCCAGATTGGAAAGCGAGAATAGTCTTGCTGACTAATCTGCTTCATAGAATGAAAAGAGCTGCAATTTTCGTCAATCCGGACGAATGCAGCTCTTCTTGTTTAGATGCAACTGGATTCCTTACGCTCGTATCGCTTCACTTTCCAACAGCTTACGCAAATACTGCAGTACATCATCCTGCAGGTCATCGCGCTGCAGGGCAAAGTCTATCGTCGCCTTAATAAATCCGAATTTGTCCCCCACATCGTGACGGGTCCCCTCGAAATTTAACGCCACTACCGCCTGCTCCGCGTTCAGACGCTTTATCGCGTCAGTCAGCTGAATCTCGCCTCCAGCCCCAACTTCCTGGTGTTCAAGAATATCCAATATTTCAGGGCTCAAGATATACCGACCCATAATAGCCAGATTGGAAGGCGCCTCTTCCACGGCCGGCTTCTCCACCAAGTCATCTACGTGCACAACATTCGGTTCGATTTCCGCGCCCTTCGGCTTGATGATGCCGTATTTGGACACCGCTTCATACGGTACAGGCTGTACGCCTACAACCGAACAGCGGTAGCGGTTATGGACATCGATCAGCTGCTGCAGACAAGGGCGGTCCGCTTGCACAATATCGTCGCCCAACAGCACCGCAAACGGTTCATCGCCAATAAAGCGGCGCGCGCACCAGATTGCATGGCCAAGGCCGCGAGGCTCTTTTTGCCGAATATAGTGGATATTCGCCATTTCCGAAATCGCTTGGATGTTCGCAAGCTCCTTATGCTTGCCCTTCTGCGCAAGCATCTCCTCCAGCTCGAAGGACTTGTCAAAGTGATCCTCAATGGCCCGCTTCCCTCTGCCGCTGACAATCATGATGTCCTCGATGCCCGATGCTACGGCTTCTTCAATAATGTACTGGATAGTAGGCTTATCCACGATGGGCAGCATTTCCTTCGGTTGAGCTTTCGTTGCCGGCAAGAAGCGTGTACCAAGACCCGCTGCCGGAATGACCGCTTTTCTTACTTTCATCAATGATTCCCCCAATACCTAGTCAATTGCCCCTTCCACAATCAGTTCGTTCCATTCTTCCTCCAAAGCTTCCCACCGGTTCGGGATTGAGAAATCGCCTGTCTGTACGCAGATGCACTCCATCTCTTCTTCTGCACGCAAGGCATAGCCCGCCCCGGCCGCAACTTCAAAGGTGCGCCCTTGTTCGACAACAACCTGTTCGCCATTAAGCGTCAGTATCCCTTTGCCTTTAATAACGGTCCACGCCTCATGCCTGTCCAGATTGCGACGATAGCGCAATAGCTGGCCCTCCTCCAGTGCAATCAGCATCGTCATGGCTCCTTGGCCATCCGGCTGCTTCCGTGAGTCCAGTACGCGAAACCACCCCCAGCGCCGTTCTTCATACATGGGTTCTCTCGTATCTTCAAGATAGTCTTTCAACTTGGGGCTAACCGCCTTATCGGTGACAAGGATGCCGTCCGGGCTTGCAGCGACCACGGCGTTATCAATGCCTAATACCAGAATCGGAATGGTCAGTTCGTTAATGACATGCGTGTTGCTGCAGCCATGCGTTTTGACGTGCTTGCCAATCACCATGCTGCCCATTTCTTCGGTCAATGTGTTCCAAGTACCGAGATCCTTCCAATCTCCGTCATAGGGAAGCACAATCAGACGCTTCTCCCGCTCCAGCACCTCGTAATCAAAGCTGATCTTTCGGAGCGTCGGATATACATCGCGCAGCATGCCGTAGGAAGCAGGCAAGCCTTTCCTCTCCATGGCATCAAGCAAATAACCCAGCCGGAACGCGAATACGCCGCAATTCCACAATGCCCCCATGTCCAGCAGCTTGGTTGCTGTAGCCTCGTCCGGCTTCTCCATGAAATGGCTGACCCGGTAATAGCGGGTCTTCCTTGGTTCATCCCGGTCGGGCACGATATAGCCATATTTCGTCGATGGCACAGTTGGTACAGCTCCCATTAGCCCAATTGCCGCCCCCGATTCGGGAAGCAGTTCCGCGAGGCGCTTCACCTGTTCAAAAAACGAAGCGTCCACATATGGATCAACAGGCAAAACGACGACTATCTCATCCCGATCCGCCTGCAACACAGTATGCAAATATGCGACAGAAAGGGCGATGGCAGGAAACGTATCCCTTCTGGTCGGTTCGGCAATTATAGGGACTTGCTGCCCAATTTGACTCCGAATCATATCGATTTGCGTCGGGGATGTGGCAATAACGGCAGACTCGCTTAAGCCGGCTGCCTTCAGTTGGCTCCATACTCGCTGCACCATCGATTCCAGCCGACCAGCATCATTACGGAGCAGCTTCAGAAATTGCTTGGAGCGCGCATCGTTGGACAAGGGCCAAAGCCGTTTGCCGGAGCCTCCTGACAATAAAATGATCCGCATGAAGTCGTCCTCTCCCCGCTAGTTGGTCAAGTCCTAGACTCTTTTAGCATACACCAACCTCGCAAGATTCGGCAACAATCCCCTAAACCTCAGGCGTCTGCCGAACATTAGTACAAGGCCCATTCCGTATGTCTCTTGACACTTCATCCTGCTCGATATCACAGTCTTCGAGCACTGAATAAAAAAGGCTTCTCATCAGCTATTTTCTGATGAGAAGCCTCTTGACCAAAACCGGGATTCTGAACCAAAGCTTACATCATGCCGCCCATCTTTCATTACATTTTGCAGCGAGTTATGTTCGGTTGTTACCGTTGAAAATTCGCGTTATTTTAATCTGTCCATTAACATATGTTCGTGTTCATTCGTTCTAGGATGTTATTTCTGTGATTTTTGTGTGATTTTTCGTGATGAAAAGATAAAAATCACATTTGTCCTCAATGAAGCAACCACCCTAGCGAAACATTTGTTCTCATGATACAGATCGTTAATTGTAAATCAAGCTGTACAAAAGGATTATGTCATATTCTGGCGAATACTTTGAGCAAGAAGTTCTAGGAGGGTTTACAATGAAGAGAAAGATAGTTATCACTGTTCTTATTAGCATTGCTCTCGCCTTATCGTTTAGTCTTGGAACACTGGCAACATCTAAGTTGACTCTGATCGTGGACGGGAAAAAGGCAGATGCCGAACTGCAGCTTATTAACGGATCGATCTATGTTCCTCTACGGGCAGCAGGTGAAATGCTTGGCGCTGATGTTAAGTGGGACGACGCAACAAAAACAGCCACGATTACAAGCAAAAATGCGATCGCTGGAAACAGTACATATGATGTCGTTTTAGAATTTCCAGCCGATCGATATCCCGAAACAGCAGCTCACATCTTGAAGGCAATCGAAAATGGTGAACCAGCAGTGTGTACGATCGATAGGGACGGAGCTGACGAAAATCGTGACGCCTCACTCGCAGGAATTCCGACTAAAGACGGATTTGACCGTGATGAGTGGCCGATGGCCATGTGTGCTGAGGGAGGTGCCGGAGCGTCCATCATGTATATCGATCCATCTGACAATCGCGGGGCCGGTTCCTGGGTTGGCAATCAGCTCGAAGATTATCCAGACGGAACAAGAGTCTTGTTTGTGATCGATGCAACAGTGGAGTCTGCAGGAGTAGCGGAGCCAACTGTACCGACTGAAACGCAGGGAAGCATCGTTGAGGAAGTCTTTTACGCTAATTGTAGTGAGGCCAGAGAAGCGGGAGCCGCGCCGATTTACGCCGGGGATCCTGGGTATAGCTCGAAGCTTGATCGGGACGGGGATGGGGTCGCGTGCGAGTAATAGGAAAGGAGACTATTTAATCAATGGAGAATTCCGATTACATATTAATAGTGAACACTATTATAATGGGCTTACTAACATTCTTCATGTGGCGCGCAACTAAAATTAATTCTGACATTGTTCGAGAAATGTACAATCAACGTATAGAAGAAAAAGAGAATCAACGAATTATTTTGGTAAAAGAGATTCTTCGGGCATCTCATGGGAATATTGCCTTTTTATATAATTTAAGTAGTTCCGACAAAATAGATATGGAATCATTTAAGTCATATGTAACAATTGATCCCCCGTTCAGTAGTGAGAAATTATCGTCATTATTTGATAATATCCTGCTACAGTCCATTCTAGCTCCATGGGATTCCATGCGGAAGTATTTCGAAGAATTTTGGATGGATTCATTTGGTGAAATCACCGGAACTCTTAATGAAGGACGTGGAACATATAATTCTGCAGAAGAAGCTTCTATGATAGCTAGTAAATTTATTGAACTATCTACAATGCTAGAAATGAAATTCAAAGTCAAAGGTCCTGAACCTAAAAAAATCGAACGACATATAAAACATACCCCGCCAACTTAATGTTAGCGGGGCTTGTACATTATAGATTGAATCCTTTACCATCCGGCTTGGTCGGATTGCTGACGATCCCGGCCAGCACCAACACGTTCAGCCCGCTAATCACAAACCTATTTAAGGCCTCAGACTCGCTCATTGGGATGAAGCCTGCATAAATGCCTACATCGATCACCAAAGCTCCTACAGCCGCCCACAATCCGTAATTCCGCAATCTTTTCTTATTCATTTAACTATCTCCCTTCTCAATAAACACCGTTTTAGAATTACCATCCCACGTCACACGAGCCCCAAACGCTTCTGCAATAAAGCGAACAGGCACATACGTAGCACCGGATGCAATGAACCCGTCAGGAGCAGGTGCTCCATTAAGTACTACATTCGCTTTACCGTCCACCTTCGGATTGGCATCCGCTTCACGCCGCAGGCCATACGTCTCCACGATCCCGGCCACGATCGCCTTCGCACACTTACGGCGGTAAATGTCACTTTTCAGCAAGTCAGCTTCTTCGTAATTTGTCATAAAGCCACACTCAACGAGTATCGACGTCATATTCGATTCGCGTAGCATGTGCAGGTTATCCGCTTTTACACCGCGATTCTTGCGCCCTGTCCCCATAAGAAGGTTCTGCTGGACAGCTTCAGCGAGCTTTATAGCGGCTGCTGGCCGGGTCGAATAGACGAACGTCTCGATGCCTTGCACATCGTTCCAGGTGCTGCCGTAGGCGTTCGCATGTATAGACACGAGTACAGCGGCCTTCCAGGCGTTGGCCTTGTCTGTCCGTTCTTTAAGCGGCACATCTCGGCTGCCTTCATCCGCATGCGTAAAGAGCACCTCCACACCTTCGTACTTCAGTAGTTCGTCCCGAGCATATCGAGCTGTCACGCTGTTGAAGTGAAATTCGCGCATGCTATCGTCCGGCGTGCGCTTGCCTGGCGTATTTGGTCCGTGACCGGCATCAATTACGATCTTCATGTTTTATCTCTCCTTCCCATCCAGTCTATTAAGTCGGTAATGTGCTTGCTTGGCAGATTCCTCTACGCGCGTTACCCTCTCGGCCAGTTGGTCAAAACGTCTACCTTGGTCTTTTTGCTCAAGCCTAAGGTCATCAACACCACGTTTGATATAATCCACATCCGACTTGAGTGCAGCGTCTGTACTAGCTTCCTGAGCAACGTCCTGTTTGATTAATCTTGCACGTCCCAGCCAGCCAAGTAATATTCCGCTAATCACTCCTGCAATACCCATCCACTCCATGACATCACCATCCAAATTAAATCCCCGCTAACAGGGCAGGCTGCACTTCTTTTGATATTCATCTGACTGTTCCATGACATAAAAAAAGCACCCACATAAATGGATGCATTTGCTATAATTGAATTGGTACAACTGAACTTGGGATGGGCAGGCTCCCTCTGGAAAGGAGGGATGCCTATGAATACTTTCCAGACGATCATGTCATTCATTGCGTTCGGAACATTTCTCCTGGCGCTGCTGACATACATCGAAAAAAGAAAGTAGCCCTCCCAGGTTAGCTGCCAAGGTGAGGGCTACTTTCTGTTCAGACACCATCTTAGAGGGATACCCATCCAAGTGTTGTACCGGGGGCGGTTGGCAGACCGCCCTCTTTACATTGTAGACCAATACAGGTGCTTTAATGTATGCATTGATGTATAAACTGAGGTATACCTTTTGAAATAATCATATCACACGCTGCGTGTATGTCGCAATGAAAACAGCTCGTGTTAAAATGTTTTATTTATAAAAAAAATCTCTAATGTGCTCTGCGGTTCAACAGGTCATCAAATAAAACGGGATGCTGCATAATTCAACTACAACAATATTATTTATTTTTATTTATTTGAATCAGCTTAGATTGTCCATCGCGAGTGTTTGCTCTACCTGCTGCCGTACTGTCTCCGGCACCTGCGCAATTGTCCGGCGGCCTGCTCGCACTAAATCAGCGTAAATCTTAGCGATAGCTTCGCTCACTTGTCCCACCTCCGATTAGCGCTTCATAGAGTGCAGCTACGGCCTCTTTGTTGTCGAGGTCAGCTTGCTTCAAGCGATCCACTTCAACCGAAAACGGCCCCCTATAGACAGGAGGAGCTTCCGGTTCCTCCAGATCAGGATACGAAAATAGCAATCTCGGTTCGTCTCCGCTTACATCCACCCGATATCCATTGCACTCCGCAAAGTCCTGTGCATATTGACCGTAATCCATTTGCAGGACTCCCACCGTTTCGGGCACACGCTCGGCCAGTGCGACATATGCCGCAAAATCTTGCTCGATTGTTGTCTCAACGACATTTCCTCGTCTTTCTCCTGTATCTTGGATGACATTTCCGTTGGTCTTGTCGTAATAAATTCGTCTCCCTATCTGCAATATGTCCTACCTCCTAACCAAAACATCTATATTGGACGGGCATCATATAGCCGACCCTACAAGAAAATGAATTGCTGCCAATTGTCCACGAACCGGCCGTGAATACACTACTGTTATATGATCCGGTTGAATTCATTAAAAAGGCGGTTTGTTGTATAACGGAAAAGGGAAACACATCGCCATAAAACTTATTTATTGTTTCCCCACCGCTGCCACCGTAATCCCCCGAAATAAAAATTGTTCTGGGTCTAAATGATAGCCCGGTAACCACGATCTCACCAAATTGATTGGGGGTTGCCGAACCTTCGGCGTAAGGCACACCCGGAATAAGAGAGCCTACAACCCCGCCTATATTAACCCCTTGCCGCACATTGGCAGGCGTCAAATTTGCAAAGGTCGCCCTTACTCTCCCCGCACCATTGTGATACCCTGCGGGTATGGCATACTCACCGTTTTGCGTGGAGATTGTTTGCGTCCCAACGCTTCCCCGATCAGGCATTGAACCGTTTACAGCGGCTCCATTCACTGCCGCCGACCGACCTGTTAGTATCTGCGCAGCCGTTGCGCCGTTGGAAAACTGTGAAAACGTCCCTGCGATACCACCGACTGTTGCGCCGTTCCTTATATTCGCCGCGCTCAAATTGGTGATGTTAGCTGTTACAGTGCCCGTTCCTCCATGATGCCCTTGCGGGATCGTATAGGATTGTCCTTGACTCGTCAACGTTTGGGTCACATTCCCCCGGTTCGGCATCGTACCAGTAAGTCCGTTCGCCGATGCGTTGGAAAATGTCTTGGAAACAAGCACGTCGCCCACCGCGGCATTGCCTGTCGCCTTGATGATCGAAGACAACTTTCCAATCAACGAATCCCATGATTCAGAAGTGGACGCTGAAACTCCTTTGGCAATGAGCACGTCCACAACTTCTTGCTTTCTCTCATTGCCAAGTTGAAAAGCCTCTTGGGCTCGATCATAGGCCACCTTAACTGCTGCTGGTGTTGCAGCCATATCCTGCGCTGTGCTATTCACAGCGTTAGACAATTGCACGATACCGGCCTGTGTTGTGGACGCTGGTGGAATGTGAATATTATCCACGTCCGCGCGGAGCTGGTTAATCTCTTGCCCGATGTTGTTCATATCCTGCGGCAACACGTCTTCATCGAGAGTCCAGTCAGTTTTCGCCATTATGTCGTCACCTCTTTCACCTTAAGCGTCTGCAACATCAAATGATCGGTCGTAATCGGTACATGTACTGGTTTTGAGCTAATCACACGGTCTGCGGTATCTCTCAAATCGATTTCTGTTACGAGCGATACCTCAGCTGCCGGCACTATATAATTCAACACTACTGTCTGATCGTCAACGCGCTTCACCGTGAAATTAGTTATTTCATATGAGCCGTTAACGATAACCTTCGCGATTCGGCTATTAACGTAACTGGCCAGATCCCGCAAGAATTGTGCTTCAATCATTCAACAGGCACCTCCGGTCCCAAGCTGGCGAATGGTTTTTGACCAAGCTTCCATGAACCAAGCTTGTAATTCCAAGTGATCTCCCGCCTCGATATCTTCTCTTCCACGCCGATCTTCTCTTCAATGGACGTGTTTTGCTGATACACCATATTAGCTGGCTTGACTGTCCCGATCGTGCGCTGGACCTCTCGAAAGACGCTGGCCGTCTCGATGTTCGTGGTCACATAGAGCACAAAATTTTGCACATCCACACTCACAATCGTCATACCGGGGCCAACCAGCCTGTCGAGCTGCTGCTGCAGGTACCGGACCGTGAACGGCGGCTTCGTTTGGTAGCGGTTCAGGATGCGGCGTTTGCGGAACTCTAACGGCTCAGTGTTCGCGTCTGCCTGAATGCCCAGCATCTGCTCGCGTCGACGGATCGCCTGCAGGTTAGACGTCATGACGAATTGATCGTTAAACAGCTGGTTCACCGCACCCTGCAGCAGATCCAGTTCAATCGTCTCGGTATGGTCCAATTCCTTGAAATCCTCAATCACTCGGTAGTAGTCAGGCAAGTGCTGCATAATGCGCTCAGCCATGGATAACCACCGACCCCATCATTGGAATTTCATCCTCGCCGAGCGTCAAATTCGCAGCGTCACCATTAATTTCAGTGCCCTCTACGTCTTCAACCCCTGGAACCGTCAGGATGCGCGCGTCGATCTGCGCAGTCCGGACAATGAGTTGCTGCTGTTGCGCCCAGTTCTGGCGCAGCTCCAACAGGTAGGCAGCGATGACTTCCTCGACATCGGCTTGTACTTGTCCGGGCGTCATATCGCTAGCTAGCGACAGCGTCGTCTCGATACTGATAGTATGCTCGGTGACGCCGGCGATGGTCACCTCATGTCCGATTGGAGCTTGCCCAAGCCCCTTACCCTGCGGAGTCGGATCAATGATCTCTTGCACCTCGTCGAGCAGTTGTGGGCTAGGTACGGACCAATCTGCTGCAATGATTGTACATTTGGCGGTCCCGCCCCCCTGCCACGTCGGAAATACCTTTGTCGCTCCCACACCGTCGATAGCGTTTACTATCTGCTTATATTGTGCTACGTTGCCGCCAAATGGCGGGTTGTTAACTTCCTCATAGTAGCGCTGACGAAGGACCTCATCCGCCTCCTCATCCTCTCCTGGTACCAATACTTCGGTCAGTTCAGCTCGCACCAGGCCCGTCACGTAATCTACTGGCAACATCACACCGAAATACTGGTTACCGATGACGCCAGGCTGCTCGCATTCAAGCACATATTGCCCAAACATCTCCCGAGAGAGGACTGTATACGCCACTCCCGCGATCGAAAAACGGTTACCGATCGGTACATCAATGGGTGCAGAGTTTTGACCGACGAATATCCCGCGCCGCAGCGCTCTTGTAGCCGGTCGCCGGTTGACACCAACTTGGGCAGTCAGCCGGGTAAGATAATCGCCGCTTGCCGTGTCGACAAACGACAAATCCATAATCAGGTTTAATTCCATGTACATCTGCGCCAGTTCGAATGCGGCTGGCGCTAGCGCATCGTAAATGATGCTGCCTTCCCGCTTATCGATATCGTTCGGCACCCGAGATAGCATACGCTGAAGGATATGCTCAAACGTCATATGCTCGTACATCATCCCACCTCCTGGGATACGCCGAACCGGCCAAAAATTGAAACGACCGTGAATTCCGCCAGTACGGCTTCACGGTCGATCGTCGTTCGAAAATTTTCGATTGCAGCAATCCTCTCGTCCTGTAGCAGCGCTTCAGAGATAGCTTGTTCCAGTCCAGTTCCCCCGCCGATCTCGATCACAGCGCCATAAGAGGTGCTGTAGATCTCGCGAACATAGCGGGTCGTGAGCAAAATCTTATATACTGCCTGACGAATAGCCTCGACCCCATCCGTTATTCCCACGATCCGACCGCGCTGCAGATCCATCCGATACGTCCGACTTGGCTGCTGCTCTTCTTCCGCTTCCCGCACAAAACCTTGTGGCAGCATCAACTCACCACCCTGTCCAGAACGACATAAGATTGTCCGCCCTGCATGCGGAGCAGCAATACCTTGTCTCCAACAGCGAGCCCGCGCCGTATCACCACAGGGGCGTTCAAAGCAGTCTCCGTTGTTCCGCCGCCGGAATATTCATGAACGTGCTGCAGGGAGATCTCCAACCGAGTAATTGATTCCGGCACGACCAAAAATCTTTGCGAAAGCGTGGTTTTCTGGTCAATCTGTACGGCAAGTGGATTTGCATCTGTCACTGTTCCAAAAAGGACATTCACCGGGTTCCCGGCGTTCACAGCGCCTACACTTGCCTTTTTGATTGTGTTGAGTAGGCTCATATTCCGCGCACCTCCAATTGCATTGTGTGTACATGACCATCAAACTTGTGTGTACACTCGTCCACAAGTACGTTTTGATTGAAGCCGAATTCTTCGATCATCACATTCAAATAGCAGCCAGCTCGTACACGAATATCACCTAACGCATCCAGCCTGAGCTTTCGCTCCTCCTGATTTTTAAGCAACAACAGGTTGCGCATCGCCTGTTCAATCTGCGCTTGATTCATGTTTCTATCCGCGACCTGATACAACTGGAGCAATCCCCACTTGGCGATGTTCGCACTATCACGTTCGATGTACACATCACGCCGCCCGGTGTTCTCGTTATCCTGTACAACCTTTACTTGGTTGTAGGTGTCGTTGTCTATGCTGGATTTGAGGCTGTAACCAAGCAGTAGGCTACTATCCCCCACGGACAGGTTCACGATCATTTGCTGCGTATTACGTAATGTGAGTTGACCGTAGTCGTCATACAACACAAAAAGGCCGTAATCGGCCATCATGGTTTTGTCTAATGCAGTAGTGATAATATCCATAAGTCGCTTGTCGGACTCAACCAGGTCCATCTTATATCGCGTATCAGCCAGTTCACCAATCGTGAGCTGGAAATCACCCGCGAACTTCCGGATGATCTCCGTTGCTGTAGCCCCCTCGAATACACCACTGTCGTTCGCCATCAAATAGCGAAGTTGATCGTACGCTGTAATTTTGACCGTTTTGTCGTGGTGTGAGTCAACGCTGAAGATATATCCGTAAAACATCTTGTGCTGCCCATGTCGAACGCTCAGAATATCTCCGTTATTGTAGTTGAAATTTTTTTCCTGAAACACGGCGTTTTTGATCAGCGTGATTTCACACGAACCAGCGCGCCCAATCCGGCTAGTCTTCCAACTTAATCCGGAACAGATTTCTGCGACATTCCACACGTTCCCATCACGGTTGTCGATTATGATTTCGAGCATAAAAAAAGCCCCCTTTTCGGTAGGACTTAGAACCTTACTTGTCGAATTATGGAATTACGAGACTTACTATTCTTTTTAGGAGAGGAAGTGTAATATGACTAAATCGCCTTCAAATTGGAATTCGTTAGATTCTATAAAAGTTAACATCGATAATCGAAATTATCACTTGGCTGATCGACAATATGAGATTATCATGGAATCAATTAGAGAATTTGAATCTGAACTCGATGATGACCTTGAAGTTGCCGTACAATTAGCAGCATTTGGACAATCAGTTGTGATGCATGTAACAGCGTTGGGTTACAGCAATCCAAGCCTGATCCATTTTTATGGATATGTTAACGGAGTACAAAGCGAACTAATCCAGCATATCAACCAGCTCAGTTTTTTACTCACTTCTGTGCCAAAGAAGGATCCTAACAAACCGGCTCGTCGCATTGGGTACATCCAAGAAGATAATTAACCCCAAGGTTTGTCAGGGATTCTTTTGTCTCTCAACATTTTAACGAGTTGATCGGTATCAGCATCGACATCACAGAATTGAACTGTTGGATTCAACGTGATAATTGGCTGGATCGTTTTTTTGAATTCGGCCAGTTCTTCACGTATGATTTCTCGGATTTGTTGTTCTTCCATTTCATTCACCTCTCATTCTTAAAACAAGAACATTTGTTTCGTTTTTATTATACACAAAGCGAGGCATTGAGAGTACATTTTTTTCTTAATCCTGCGGCAGCCGGATGACCATGCCTACTGTCAAATTCTTAGCTTGCGCGGCGGTGATCCCGTTAAGCTCCATGATCTCACGATAGCGCCCGGTATCTCCGAGCCATCTTTTTGCCAATATCACCAGATTCTCTCCTGGCTGCAGCTCAACCGAATCCGGTCGCACGCGTTCGTCCAGACGAGGTTTCGCCCCGAGTACGATCTTCTGGTTCCCATTCGCGTCCGTCACGATTGTGGCCTTCCGCGCAGCATAAAACTCGTAACGCCGCAAGGTGATGCTGTATTCGATGTCGTCGCTGCCGGCTCTCGGCCCCCAATTGAAAGATTCGATGGAGACGGGGAAGGTGATAAAAAAAGTGTCACGCTCATGTCCATATTTACTCCCCTCATATGTGAATCTCTTTGGTTCTTTCCGACTCATCCAGTACTGAATCTGTTCTACGGCTTCTTTAGCGCCGTTATATTGTTGAATTCTTCTCGCCTCTTTATATGACTCCCCAGGAAAAAAGCTTGAAAATGATACGGATGTAAGCTCCCGCCCCTGGTATACATTGGCTTGATTAAAACCGAGAGCCCGGGCTTCTTCGCTATGACCTACATTTCCGACCATATCGAATGTACGAATCTTACCTTTTTCTCCGAAGTCAATTTTGTCCGGCAGCACAGGTATCCGTAGATTTTCAGCTTTGTTATTGAAACTTAAAAGTATTGAATGGTTTTCACTCATTGCAATTCCACCCCATAAAAAAACGCCCCTGATTCAGGGACGCCTTCATTAAGATTATTTTATATCTTCTGGAATTACGTCGGCATGTTCAAGGTCTTTTATTTGAAAAAACCAAGTGCCGTTAAATCTTTTCATCCTAATACCTTTATCTTCGTGATCAAAATTTGTTTCGTCAGAGTAACTTTCGGGAAGTTGCAATCGAATCAGTTCATATGGATCGAGTATACTATCCGTTGCGAGAATGAGAGTTCCCCTCGGAGCATCAAAATCACTGGGATAGAAAATTCCGTGAATCCTTGATAGCATCGTTGAAGATATCCATCCTTCACTCAATAAAGGAGGGATTTCGTATCCCATAATTAATGCTCGTTCATAAGCCGGATCATCCTCGTCCCTGTAACCGAAATAAGTACCGCCCGTTGGCTGATCTGCGGGCTCAAATTTCGCACCCGGCGTGCCGCTTACAGGTGGAGATGGGGACGTTTGGTTTGGTTGTGATCCGCTGCCGGTGTTGATCTCTACCCGATGCAGCTCCGCATTCCACGTATAATCCACGCCAGTCAGATCCCCCAGCTTGGCCAACGGGACGTAAGTGCTGCCTTCTAGGTTGAGAATCGGTCTCTCAGCATCTTTATATTCCACGCCGTTGACAATGATCGGATACGGCGCATCTGTCAGAACATATTGCTTCACAGCCGCATATCCTGCGGTCGCGCCTGTGACCAGCAGAGCACCGATCACTGCTCCCGTAATCAAATCTCGCAATCGTTTCAAGTGACCACCTCCAAC
Organism: Xylanibacillus composti; assembly: GCF_018403685.1. NCBI lineage: Bacteria > Bacillati > Bacillota > Bacilli > Caryophanales > Paenibacillaceae > Xylanibacillus > Xylanibacillus composti. Next base: position 10,663 of record NZ_BOVK01000058.1, on the reverse strand, counting down.
TTTTCAATTAGTATACCAAATAGAGGGAAAGTGGTCACTCGAAAAACTGCTCAGCTGAGGATGCAAACTCTGCTTCCAAAGCATCTTCAATCTGCCGGATGATTTCCTCAGCAGACACCGAATTCATGATGTCTCCTGTGGTCATCTGCACAGTAGGAGTAAGGGTGACAAAATTTTGAATGTTACGCATTTCGGCCAGATCACGCAACACCTTCAGGTCCTCGTTCGAAATATCCACGGTATCTTGGATCTTGCCGACTTCACCTACTTTGTTAATTTCCTTGAGCGGCTCATCTGGAACATCCCAGGCCCCGGTCGGCATGCCGTCGGCACCATAGAGTTCAGGCATCGCGAACATCTCTTCCCGTTCTTTTTCTTCCCGCTCACGCTTCGCGGCCCGATTGTCGAGCATGTCCAGTACTTTCTGCTCACGCTCTGCTGCCTTCTCCGCAGCACGAGAAAATGCGTCGTCTTTCTTGATTTCCGCATATTCCTTCATGCCGGCTGCGATATTTTCAAAGCTGAATTCAGCGGCGATTTCGTAAGATGATCCTGTTACTTTGTTGATAATGGAGAGAACGCTATTAATTCCCGAAATGATGCCGTTTATTACTGTGTCATAGATTTTACCGACAGACTTTGCCCACCATTCAAACGGCACCATCAGCCACTCTACCAACTGCCAGAAGTAACCGGGAATCCGGTCGAAAAAATTGAGAATACTGTTCCACGCTCTCATCAAACCTGCTGCAAAGTTATCGTTAGTTTTCCATAGACGTACCAACCAGGTGATCAATCCCACTACGGCAGAAATGACAAATATAATAACATTTGCCTTCATGGCCGCATTGAGCGTTCGCCAAGCTGTCGCCAAACCGAAGGTTGCCACGGTCTTCGCAAAAATAGCTACTTTAGCGATCGCCATTTTTGCCGCCAAGATGCCTTGCCATGTAGCAAGTGCTGCCGTCACGATCACTTGTCGCTGGCTGGCAATAAACCAAGCAGTCGTAGCCGCCACGATCCCCCAAATGATCGGAGCGATCCATGACCAGTTCTCGATAAAGAAAGTCGCGGTGCTCATGGCCAGCGTCATGACGGTTTGCATACCGGTGATCAAGTTCCCGAATGCATTCAAAAAGATAGCCTCAATTACAGGCATGTTCGCTGTAACAAAGTCTGCGAATTGCATGATGAGCGGCATGACGCCGTAACCGATTTTCTCCTGCACCGATCCCCAGGCATTAGCCAACGCATTGACCGCACCCTCCGGCGTGTTCCGCATCGCCTCAGACAAACCATCCAAGTTTTCTTCTATCATCTCGATGACCAGTGCCGCTCGTTCAGCTTCGGTGCCTGTCTTTAACAGCTGCTGCTGAGCTTCATCAAAAATTGCGTCAATCCGGAAACCGTTACGAGACAGCGCATTAATATCACCCATCATAACCTTACCCATGAGATTAGACGTCTGCATGAGTTGATCTTGTGAAAAACCGACGCCGTATGTTTCTGTGGCCAGGTCGTACATGGCCTTTGTCATATTTTTAATATTATCCGGGTCATACACGTACTGCGCCAACTGGCTCTGACCAAAGATGCCTACACTGGCTGCTACACCTGTCGCCGCCTCCAACTCCTTGGCATAATTTTTTACATGGTCAATCCCATCCTGCGTCATACCACTGATCTGACTCATGATCGACTGCAGGCGCTGTTCGGCTCGAATCTGTTCGTTGGCAGCGCTATGGGATTCTTTTAGGAACCCTGTGATCGCTCGGAAGCCAACGTAAGCACCGACAAACCCGGCGACGGTTTTAAGCAGAGAGTTAGCATTTTTGTCGCCTTTCTCCAGCTCGTCATTAAACCTTTGCTGCTCCCGGACGTTATCTCTGACAGCCCGCTCGGTCTTTTCGACGTGTGCATTAAGCCGCTGGTAAGCATTGTTCACACCGGAAAGGTCACCGGCTTGCATGGCGGCGTTCATATCATCCTGGGCGCGCTTTGCGTCAAGCAACTCGTTTCTGATTTTTTCAATGGAGTCATTGATCCGATCAAATGCCTGCGGAGGAGCATCAACTGAAAGATTCTGTTTCGCATCCTCGGCCTGCTGCAGAGCGCCGCGAAGACCCATCACACGCTGTTCCAGTGCATTGATGTCTCGAATTGCCTGGGGTGGCAGAAACGACATATCTGTAGACGCCACTTGCTGCTGGGCCTGATTTAATGCATTCAGTGCAGCCTTCGCCGCATCAATCTCTTGCGTCATGCGGTCCATGCCCGTGGTCTGGAAAACTTCCATTGACAACGCGCTTTGCCATGTTGGCGGCTGTGGCTGCGCGGCAATGGTATCATTAAGCGTTTGCTGGGCTTGCACCGCCTCATTGATCGGGGCAGCCAGCATTTTCAGCTCAGCCTCGGCGTCCGCAATTTTCTCCTTCGCAGCATCAAAAGCAGCGCCCAACTTGTTGTCTGCTCCTACTGCTTGCTGCAAATGCTGCATCGATCCAATCATGATGTTCATCGCCTGCGTGATGTTTTGCAATGGCCTCGTCATGGCGTCAAATATTTGCAGCGTGCTCGATACGGTGGCCATCTTGTTCCCCCTTTCCTGTACGAGGAATCACAGCAATGATTGCCCTCGCTATTTCTTGCGCCGGGTTCGGCGCTTCTCCTCCTCAATGCGCACCTTGATCATGGCGTAGATCGCAGCTTTCTCCGGCCGGCTCATGCGGGCCAGGTCATGCGGCAATATGTGTAATTCGTGGAGGGCGTAGTAAGCATAGTTCGCCTCGCTATCGCCCTCCTCGATCAGTTTTTTACCTCGTCAACCATCTCGTTCATATCCTTCTCAAAGCCATTCAAACGTTGAACGTGCTGCACCAAATCGGCGTATTCGCCTGGCAACAGCATAGCTCTGAGCAGTTCCTCGGCGCCGCGAACGTTGTACGAATCTTGCAAGCCGGCATCCTTCAAATCAGGGAATACTACGCTAGCCACGGCCATTTTTGCGACATACAGGTTAAAGTCCGTGTCGCTAACCGCTACCCCGTTTCTACCCTTTTCTCGCTTCGTAGCGGCTTTTCGGCATGCTTCATTCTCTCGTTCAGTGATGCTGCGCAGCACCCATTCAAGGGGGACGCCATCGTGGTCAGTAAACCGATTTGATATAACGACTCTTTCTTCCGAGCTACCGGCTGCATTATCTGCATAAAAGAAACTAAGATTGCTCATGGTTCCATTCTCCTTCGATCATTTTATTAATTGATAGGATTAAACCTTTGCGGAATATCAACATCCTCGAAGGTAAAGCTTACTTCTTCCTCAAGTGCATCACTTTCCGTGTCCAAGGATGCCATAATCACACTGTCTAAATTGCAATCCTTGAGGATAACCGTCTGTCTGCCGATCTGTGATGTAGGATCTTCGTTGGTAACAGCAATATCAAAATAAGTGTCCGTACCATCCTTGATATATACCAACATCAGATCGCGGAATACCGAAGTGACGTAGTAAATCGTCATGCTTCCGGAGCCGCTCCATCCTGTCGCCTTGTGCTGGGTCCCACGTTTTCCGAGAGTGCGCACTTCCGCTTTTTCCTTCTCGACCGTCGCTTCAAGCGATTTGACATAAAACAACTCTTCCCGTCGGCCATTGATGACGGCATATGCTCGTCCTTCTTGGCCCGAGATTGTATCCTTTGCGCGCAAAAACGTCATGTTACCTCACCCTCACTTTCATGTAGACCTTCTCGACGCTGTCCACTGGCTGGATAGCCGCTTCAACATATACGCTGTCAATCTCCTGACCGGCCAGAACCACGATATCCTCCGAATTAAAGTTTTGGATCGCCTCGATCTCTTCCAGATTGCGCATGTAGGTCACGATCTCATTCCACAACAGCGCCCGGCCGTCAGCGTTGTTCGATACCTGGCCTATATAAAATTGCTCGAAGATTCGCTTGATATCGTTACCGATTGCATCCAGTACGCGCAGCACGCGATTCTTGGAGAACATCCGGCCCTTGGACGGGCTGAACGTGGTCAGCGTATTGATGTCCTGTTCAATCACCACACGCCCATTTGTGGCTGTGAGGATCAATTCCCCGTTCCGTAGCGCCGCGATCGTCTCCGCCGACGTCAGTTTCGGATAAACATCCGTGGCGCCCGGAATAGCGGAATATGTTAGCGACTCGTTCACGTTCGCTGACGCGCACATGGCCGCGATCCGGAAAATCGCATGCTCCGGAGGAATCAGCTCGCCGTTCGCATCATAATAGCTGTTGCGAAGACTCGTCACGCCCTCATAATCGGCTGCAGGATAATCGTGAAGGACCAAGCGGACCTTCTTGCCTTCTTCCTCCCTCAGTCGTCGCACATATGCGACAGCGAGCTGCTTGGTTGGAGTGTCGTCCACCGGCAAGCCCAGCACATTGTATTCTTCGGCTTCAAACGCGGCGAACGCAGCAGAATACTCGCCGCCCGACGGTGTCCCTTCGGTGCCCCCCGAAAATTTCGCTCCGGCCGTTTCTTCAAATTCACCCGAGCCAGAGAAATCCACAAACTTATTGTTTTGCAGGTCTTCGATCTGCTCTACTGTCTGCACATCCACTTCCTCGCTCTCAAGATACGTCCGGACCTCATACTGTCCTTCTTCGTCCAAAGATTCCTGGACGGAGAACATGAGATCGTTACCGCGCGGGCCGCCCCATTTTGCGGTACCGGTTAAGTTGCCCACGGTTGCGCTCGCTTTTGCCGCTCCGTTCGCGCCGAGTCGATAAAGGAGGACTCTTACGGCATGCTCCATAGCCACGGAGATGTGCCGGATACGCGGATCCTCAGGATGAAAACCGATTTTTTCGAGTGCATCATCCAGGTACGTCGCCGCATCCAATACGATCAGCCCGGGATTACCCCATGGAAGCGGGGTCGGAAATGCCGCGATTCCGATCTCGCCCATAGTACCCAGGGCGCCACCATCGGACGCGAAATTAATATAGACGCCCGGCCGGACCTTATTTTGCGTTGTCCAAGTTCCACCAGCCATGTCACGTCACCTTCCTTTTTTTGAAGTCGTGTACCGCCTTCTCCGCCTGCTGTACGGTGTACCGCTTTCCTTCCTCCAACACCACGGCAAGAATATCTTTGTCCGCTGGAAGCGTTTTGCGAGACTGGAGAAACTGTTCCTTCGTAAACCCGGCTTTTGCCGGCGTTGGTGGTACGGGCTTAGATTCTTGCTTTTCTTTGTCCTCGCTCACTTCAATCTCTCCTTCTGTTCCAGTTCTTCCATCAGTGGCTCGTCTGGCGCCGACCGCATGACATGGAAGTCGTAGTCCACAAAAAAATGAAGCACGCGGTCCACGATTTCGTGTCGCATGCTTCGTCCTCTGGTTAGATTGCCATTAATAATGATGTACTCCATCACGTCATAGAGTTGCTCGGCCATGGCGTGCATCGCTTCATTCCGATCATCCATCGCGAAATAGTGAATGTCGAACGAGTGATAACGAATGTACCTCCGGCCCACTTCTCGATCCTGCTGGCCGGGGAAGAGTTTGACGAAGAAGCACGGTGGTTTCAGCCCTTGCTTGATTTCTTCGCCGTATCGTGCCACTTCCGGAAACTTCTGCTGCAGGCGGGCGAAGACGCCCTGCCGCACGTCATTGTACGTGACCATCCCTTCACCCTCTCAGCAATTTTTCGAGCAGTTTTTTTTGTCGGCGCGCGAGATATGTGGGGAGTTCTCGTTCTATTTCTTTCATTCCGATCGACATCATAAATCGTCCCTCAACCCAACCGCCCTTGGGACCAACCTGCATTCCTCCAGGCTCCCCGGGAGGTGGCTTGTAGTTCGGGATATACCGAAAAACATTTCCTTCCCATTTCCCCGGCACCCAGTGAGCGCGGAAGCCGTATTCGACAAACGAAGCGTATTCGAGATTGTTAAAAATCTCGACAATATAGCTATCTCCTTGACGTTCCACCTTCCCGATCTGCCACATACTGCGAAGTTGCCCGCTTGCGTTAGACTGCGTTAGCTTCTTGATTTTCCGAAGTGCCCGCATGCCGATCTCCATAACGAAATCACGGATGAACTGATCAATCACATCGCCTTTAGACATTTTCTCGAAACGCTTGGCCAAATTCTCAAAATCACGGAAGTTAAACTTCCCCCAATTAGCCACGTCACAACCACCGCCTGACCAACCACTTCTCCCATAGGCGTTCCCACCATCGAGAGTTTCGACCATCCGGCTCGATGTATCCGTCGACATCAACCGCAACAATATGGGCGTGATGGAATGCATGCACACTCATTTGCGATGGTACATGCCACGTCCAGATACGTTCTTTCCCCGGATCACGGTACCAGTCTAAAAAATCCTGAACACCGTCGGCCATCTCATAGGGCAACGGCTGTTCGAATACATCGCCCGAAATCATGTGGATGGTGATCATGATTCTGTCGGACAAAGGGCCGCGATGTTCCTGTGTATCCTGCATCACGCCCATCCCTCAGCCTTCAAATTGATTTCCTGATGGCTACTGTATGGCGGAAATGGCTCACCTGCCGTATATGTTTCCACCCGGCCGGTGGCCGCCCGCGTCACAGCGATTTCGTCCCCTTGCTTTATCTCCAACTCCGGCGCAATAAACAGCTTGGCATCATAGCGGATATCATTTTGCGCCTCCGTCTGGCCATTACGGGCCAGACTGGTCTGCGACAGTTTGCAGGGCTCATTTTCGTAAATCGTAACGGATATCAGTTTTGTCTCCACAGATGATTCGTCGGGCTTCTGCCGGCTGATGGTAGCGCGGTCCTCATACATGCGCTCGATCTGCCGGCGGTGACGGCGGTAATTGATCATCGGCTACGCCCCCATTTCATCCGTCGATAGTCGTGCAGGTCAGCGCGGTAGTCAAAGACCACCTGATCGATGACCGCCTTGGCCGTGTTGGTCAGTTCTCGCCCGGATCCGCCGCCGCCGGAAACAGACGTGTCGCCCACCTTCACACTGCCGCTCCCTCCGATCGTGTCGGCAATCTCGTCGACATTGGGCAGATCCACACGCACAGCATCGACGACCATGCTCGCCCAGACGTACAGCAGGTCATCCGGCAGTTCGCGGATATTGCAATAACGCTTGATTCGGCGTTCAATCTCGTCGATGTACGTTTCTACGAGATTTTTACGCTCATCAGGCAATTCGAGACGCAACTTCACGATCCTCCAGACATCATCGGTGGTAATCGGCATCGATCGTCACCCCTCTGCTTGAACAGAGGCAGCAGCGACCGCCTCGGCCAATTGATCCATCTTCATTTTTCCGTACCCCTCTATGCGCAGTTCTTTCGCCCGCGCCCGAAGCTCGTTAAATGAAACTTCTTCAACAGCGTCTCCCTGTTCCGTTGTATCCTCTACCCCCTCGGATGAAGGTTGCGTTCCATGGAATTCCGGTGCGAAAAAATCTGGCTGCTGAACGTCCTCGCTTTTCCCTTCTGCTCGGACCTGTCGTTCAGCTTCCAATCTTGCTGCCTCCTCGGCCGCTTTTCGTTCCACTTCTTCCTTGCGCAGCCGTTCCGCTTCCTCCTCGGCCACGCGCGCGGCTTCTTCAGCCGCTAACCTTTCTGCGGCCAACCTCTTTTCCTCAGCAAGACGGGCAACAGCTCGCGCCCGTCGCATACGATTGAAAGTCGTCAGTCCCATTGTTAACCCCCACTTTCGAGCGCAACAATCCTTGCTGCCAGCTCAGCGATCACGGCCTGAACGTTAGAGCCCGTCACGCCCGTGATCGCTGCCGTTGTAATCGTATCGGCCGTATGCGTATGGTTGCCGGCCGCGGCCGTGTCGGCTGTCGTTCCGATGGCCAAGCTAGATGTTCCTGCGCCGATCGCGGCGCGAGCAGCTGCTTGATCGGCTCCGGCCGCGATTACTGCCGGCTTACCTTGCACATCAGCCCATGTAACCGTTGTTTGGCCGCCGTTGCCGCCACCTTCTTGTTGTTCCAAATACTCGATCACGCCGAGAATTTTGCCGACAGGCGTCGTGCGATGCTTGACTTCTTCCAAATTCGGCATCGATCATCCCTCCTCAAAAATGAAGGTAGGAGCCGTATAGGCCCCTACGCAATTCTGTGCTTGAATTCAACGATCCGGATGTTCTTGTTCTCGTAAACACGCTCCCAGTTGTCGGGATTCTCCAGCTCCGCATTCGTTGGCGATACACCCGTAACTTCTTCTTCATTCCACTTAACACCGCGCGGGTGGAGAATGAAATGTTGTCGATTGATCAGAATGTCATCGCCTTGCAACGAATCCCGATCCGTCTCTGTCGGCACAGGAGCCGCACCATTACCAAAACCAATCGCGCCTTGGCCGAAAAGATACGACGTATACACCCCGTTATTGTCAACTGGATGACCGTCGTCAACAACAACGCGTTTGCCCAAGTAATACGGAATTTCCACGCCACTTACAGGGTCTTTCTGCCACTCGATCAACTGGTCTTTGAGCAGTTTGCTAAAGACCGCCGAATGCATTGAAAAGGCAGTCAGCTTATTTGCGGCATCCCCGAGTTTTTGCTGCGCATCTACAATCGTTACCGCGCTGATCACGCCGGCAGAACCAGAGTTTCCGCTGATGTCGTGCAGATTTCCTTCCATTGAAGGGGACGCAAAGACGCCCTTCAATGTACTGAACAGCATTCTCTGACGGTCTCGGTTCCACCATGCGGCTACCAGATCAGCGATCGCCCGCATTGGATCGTCACCGGACAATGCTTTCGCCAGATCGTTCGCTCCCCATGCTTTACCACGGGTGTGCAGGCGCGCCATGTCTTTCTTCGCCTTGATCGAGTTGACTTCCAGCGGATCCGTATCGGAGAGGATCTCCGACTCCCCTTCAAGATCGCTCCAGAACGGCATATTCAAGATCGTGCCGCCCGTGGCCGCGAGCTCGTCCAGCTGCGGATCCGGGACGATGATGCCGGCTTGCACAAGCGCCGACAGTTCAGCAGTTCTTTCAATCAAATACGGGTTAAACACCTCCGGGACGATTACATCCGCGATGCGTGTTGCTGCAAAAGTTTGTAGATCCAGAGTGAGTCTAAATTTCCCCATGCATTTTCATCTCCTTGTTTGTCATTTAACGCCTGCAGCTGTTTTGAGCTGCTTAGCCAGTTCCGGCTTTTCCCGCAGTAAGCGTCCTTGTTCGGTGAGATTGAACGTTTCCTGCTTCCATGGATTGACGATGCCGCTACCGTTGCCCTTGTCTCCACCTTCAGCGGGTTTGAGCCCTCTGAATTGGATAGGTATGTCTCCTGACGTGCCCTCGGTTTCTTCCGGAATAAAATAAAAACCCTTGCTTTCCCGCAAGGACTTTTCTTGGTCTTCGTATCCGGATTTGATGTTGCCGTTTTCGTCGATCACGACCTTTTCTTTGTCAAACAGCTTGACGACATCGTCGATGGCATTTACATGCACTTTGCCGGCAAGCTTCAATTTGAGGGCGGTAGTCTTCTGCAGATCGGTCAACTCGGCTTCATATTTCTCCTTGGCGGCTTTGTTCTCTCCCTGCAGCGACTCGATCTGCTTCTTGAGCTCCTCATTACTGCCGGCGTCTTTCTTGAGTTGCTCAAGTTGCTTATCGCGCTCATCCAGGTCTTCCTCGGCCTTTTTCTTGGCAGTATTAATCTCGTCGAAACGCGCCTTCGGGATGAAGCCCTTCAACTCCTCGGCAGATGCAGCAGCGGCTTTATCGGCCAACTCTTCGGATAAACCCAACGCTATAAACTCTTCCTTTGTCATCTAACATCTTTCCTTTCATCTTCACTTTTTTCCCGGTCGTGTCCGGTGATGTCTTGTGTTTTGCGCCCACAATACCAAACGGCGAAGGCCCCGGCAGTCTCAACCGGAGCCTATTACTCATCAACGTATAAAGCGTATCCTTCCGCCTCCAGACCTTCCCGAGTGCATACCCTCAGCGACCCGTCGACCTCCTTGACGATGTATTCGCCCAGCCGCGCTATCAGAACACTGTACGCTCCGCGGATGACGCGCACCTGTACGCCGTCGCTGGTATATTCGACGCTGATTGGTAACCCGGCAAAGTCGATGATCGCCTGATGATTCTCCGGCGTGTTGGTAAATTCGATAGCCTCGACAAATACGTCTTTTTTATAAAGTTTCGCAGTCATGTCCGCCGCCTCCAAATGTCAGATAAAATCATCCGGTTGCCCTCCGGAGTTTTCATAACGCCAACATGATTAAGCCAGTGGTACAGTCCAATTCTCGCATTTCGTGCAGCGCAATAGATCCGCATGAACGGATAAGCCCACCAGCGACATAAGCGGACTTCATCCCGAGGCAAATCAACCTCCCAAATAACCCGGCCTTTCAACACCGATGGCACGCGTTCACGGAATTCTTGGCGTGATAGATTCATCCAGTCACCTCCAATCTCACTGTGGCAATCTCTAATCCTTTCCGCACCCGCGTCTTTGAAAATCAAGCTCGACGGACTGCCTGTCCCCGAAGGTTAGAGCAGCATCGTAAGAGGTAAGCTGACGCCGTGGGTTGAATCTGAAGTCGGTGCCGTAAAGCCATTTGCCGGTTTTCTTGTTCCTGATCGCGTACACGTCTCCACCTCCACAGCGATCGAGTAGGAGGGGG
>NZ_BOVK01000057.1 GCF_018403685.1 Xylanibacillus composti | reverse complement strand
CAAAATCTTTGACAGACCCGTAGCTGAGGGAATTTACACATAAATTTGGACTTGATCGACTATTCCAGAACAATTCGAGAATCACTACCTGAAACCCTTCAACATACCTTTTCCTCTATGAAGATGCGCAAATCTCCGTAAAAACAATTCTTGAAAGTAAAATATATCTACAAGGATTTAAGGATGCCATACATCTCATCGAAGAATTACATATGACTAGAGTATAAGCGCTAATTATGCGCTTTTCTTTTTCATCCTGTCGTATAACGTCTCTCGCATTCACGAACCTCCGTAGGAGGTTGTCGCAGCATCCGCTTCCTCGAACCCACGTCTGCGACCGAGGGCCGTCAGGCCCGATGCGTGAATGCGGTGTCATACGACGGACGTCTTGAGCTACTTACAGAGTTTTTATGATGTTTTCAATCTCGTTTCTTAGTTTTGGTAATTCGCTGTCAACAACTCCCCAAACTGCCTTTAGATCAACCCCCATATAATCATGAATTAAAACATCCCGTAAGCCTGCTATTGCCCGCCACGGGATGTCTGGATAATCTGCTCTCAATTCCTTCGATATGTTCTTTACTGCTTCACCAATAATTTCAAGATTGCGAATGACAGCATCTTGTATAAGCCTTGAAGTATAAAATTCTTCCTTCCCACCGCTACTCACAAATGATTCAATATGACCAATGCTTTCGATGATATGCGCTAAGTAAACCTTGTCATCTTTCCCATCTCTCATAATTGAATAGCCTCGCTCAAAATGTTTTGTTTTAAAGCGTGATGCACAGCTTGATCAGATACTACATCGACCTTGCGACCTAACATGTCTTCGACTGCTTGTTTAAACCGAATCAAGTCAAATAAAGTACGTTCTTCTCCGAGTTCAACCAATAAGTCAATATCGCTTTCCGAATCGTCCGTTCCTCGCACTACGGAACCAAATAATCTAACATTGCTAATGCCGTTCTCAGCAGCAATGGTCAATATTTCTGATTTTCTTCTATTTATCAATTCAAGTGTGCTCATTCAATACCACCTCATTTCCATTATAACATCCTTGACTCAACCTGATACCATTAATTTGCTTCCGTCTGTCGTATAACGTTCCTCGCATTCACGAACTCCCGAAGGGAGTTGTCGCAGCAATCACTTCTTGAACCCACTTCTGCGACCGAGGGGTGTCAGCTCCGATGCGTGAATGCGATGTTATATGAAGTTGCCCTCTATCCTCTGAACTCCCCCAATTCATCTCTTTCGAAATCTATTTCTAAAGAAGTTCTTTATTTCTTTAAGCATATGATCTTTATATTCTTGGGTATATATTCTGTTCATGTTATTAAACATAATTTCTATGATGGAAAAATAACTCTCTACTTCTTCCTTTGTAATCTCTACTTTTTTCCCAATTCTGCTTTCAATACCACTAGACGCAGCAAATACCTTATCAGTAATACCATTGTTATGAACAATAACATTTCTTTTTAGCATAAGAAGATTAAGTTTCTTGGTATTATCTACATCTATCAATTCTGATAAGCTGATGTTTAATTCCTGTTGAAATCTTTTTTTGCTTTTCCCAATATTAATGAAGTCGTTTTTAGCATCACTATAAAATCGTTCTATTAATGATTCTTCTGACCTTATAAATCTCATGTTCAACAAAGTACTGTAAACATCCCTTAAATAAACCTCAACGCTAGTCGCTGACATAACTATGCATTGCTCAAGTAAAATCCTGTTGAGTAAATCATCTGGACTGGACTGCATTTCAAAGAGTTTCCTTGCTTTTGATAAACTATCAGTAATTTTTGAGTTAGGGCTAGATTCACCGCAAGACACGCAATATCTAGGGATAACTCTCCTTGTTTTTGTTGGGAATGTTGTCAAGATGTTAGTTTTCTTGCAATACGGACAAAATAAAAAATAAACATCTGCGTCTTTATCATAAAATTCCGGTTTTTTTAACAATTCCTGTACTTCATCTAGTAGAAATTCGATTTTCCTTTTAGTTGAGTCGTTTACTACTAAGGAATCTTCTAATAAAACATATGGGATGTTCAACAATTTTCATCCTTTATTCTTTGTTTTTAGGGCAATTTCCTATAACGTTTCCGTGTTCACGACGTTCCACCACCTTAAGGCTCCGTAGTAGCCTTAAGGTGGTGCAGATGTGTCGCCTGAATCGACGTCCCCGAAACCCCTCTGTGGCGACCGAGGCGGCTTGACCGCCGATGCGTGAACACATTGTTATCTGCTGTTCGTGCCCTCTTCGGATTACTTTCATAAACGTCTTTCCATATAGTTCTTTATATTCCTGTTCGAATTATTCAATTAATGTCCTCGTAATGCTCTACTACAGGAAACGGATCATAGAAGTGATGTAATAAGGCTTTCCATTCCTGATATTCCTTTGATCCTCTGAATCCAATCGTATGGTTCTCGAGTGTCTCCCATCGAACTAAAAGTATGTATTTGTTCCCATCCTCAACACATCTTTGAAGTTCATGATTGATATAACCTTGCATCTTAGAGATGATTCCAGATGCAATTTTAAAATTCCTCTCAAATTCTTCAGTTAATCCAGGTTTCACTTGTAACACAGCCACTTCAAGTATCATAATTGTACATATCCTTCTTATTTTGTTGATTTTTATGGTTATCCTTGTTGCACGAATTGCAGATAACGTTCGGTATTCACGAACCCTCACCGACTTAAAGGCCGAAGGCCTGGGCGCGATGCGCTTAGTCGGTGCAGGGTTGTCGCCTGAGTCCTCTCCTCCGAAATCCCTCTGGCAACCAAGGGTCAGCTTGCTGACCGCAGCGTGAATGCATTGTTAGACGATGTTCTGCCTTCTGCGAAATTCTAACAAAAACTATACTTCGCTAGCATTTCTCCCCATGGAGCTATCCCTATTTCTTGAAACCCGACTTTCTCATATAGATTAGTATAAGCGCTAATTATGCGCTTTTCTTTTTCACCCTGTCGTATAACGTCTCTCGCATTCACGAACCCTCAGTGGCTAATGTCCGGGGACAGGCCGCGATTCGGTTAGTTGGTACGGATGTGTCACGGCAGCCACTTCTTCGACTTATCTTCCGGGACCGAAGCGGCTTGTCCGCCGATGCATGAACACATTGTTCTGTAATGCCAGTGCCTCCTTGAAATACATACACTACTATGAGTACTTTCTTTTTAATGTATCCTTGAAAACTTTAATAGGTTCTTCATAATCAATTGGTTTGTAGATCATTTTGTTTAACCATGCACTAAGATCAAAAGTGTGACCAAATTCAACACCGTCACAATAAAGAGACATTTCTTTCAAAGTTCCTAACACACTTCTATCATTTGTCTTTCCAATGTTTATTTCTCCTGTCTCAAAGAAATATTGTTCAATCTGGCTTTTCTTGAGTCCCTCTAACAGTAAATATTCTTTGAGTTCTGCCACGAATTTTTCTTGCAGTTTTCCAAGTTGAGCGCTCCTTATTCCGTCAATTACCAAACAAAGGCGGCTCAAATCATTCACAAATATTATATGTTTTTTCCTTAGTTGGAGTATATTCACATGCCAACTAAATAACGAGTTGACCTCATCTAATTCAATAGGAGCTACCTTCATATCTGTAAGAAGTTTTTGAGTAAATCTAAGAGCTAACATATTATACTTCACTCCTTTTAATTATTGCACTGGTTTCACATAACGTTCTTGCATTCACGAGCCCCCATCAGCTTAAGTGAGTGTAGCGAGTGGGTCGTAAAGACTAAGCCAGTGCGGGGTTGTCTGCTGAATCCGCTCCTCGAATATACTCCTCGCGGTCCGAGGGGGCTTGACCCCCGATGCGTGAATGCTGTGTTATACGACGGTACTTCGAGTTACTTACAGGCTCTTTGAATTGTTTACTTCCTGGGGCATGAAGTACTTATTCGCAGCTTTATTGAACAACATTAATGATGTGAAACCTAGATATACAATTCTTGGAATAATGTAGTCCGCAAATAACAAAAGTGCAACCATACACCAGCCTAAAACAATAAAACGTCCCAAGTTCTGTCCTCTAAAAATCAAACCTCCACCAGTAATTAGTAGCAATCCTCCAAGATAAGCTAATAGAATATTAATAAACTCGGGGGTGCCTTCAAAAATTGTTGATTTAATCCCCATACCTACGCTTATTGCAAGTGAATTTGTAACTAAACCAATGAATCCCACCAATACTAAAAGAATAGAAATTATAGTTACTGAAATTGGCCTTTTCATGATTTAAACGCTCCTCATGTCTTTGATTTTGTGTATTTCATTTCTACGTTACTGTCGTATAACGTTTCCGTGTTCACGACGTCCCCGAAACCCCTCTGTGGCGACCGAGGCGGCTTGACCGCCGATGCGTGAACACATTGTTATCTGCTGTTCGTGCCCTCTTCGTATTACTTTCATAAACGTCCTTAAAATTACCCTTCATACATGTACTTCTTTATATTCCTGTTCGAATTATTCAATTGATGTCCTCGTAATGCTCTACTACAGGAAATGGATCATAGAAGTGATGTAATAAGGCTTTCCATTCTTGATATTCCTTTGATCCTCTGAATCCAATCGTATGGTTCTAGAGTGTCTCCCATCGAACTAAAAGTATGTATTTGTTCCCATCCTCAACACATCTTTGAAGTTCATGATTGATATAACCAGATGCAATTTTAAAATTCCTCTCAAAGTCTTCAGTTAATCCAGGTTTCACTTGCAACACAGCCATTTCAAGTATCATAATTGTACATATCCTTCTTTTTTTTGATTTTTATGGTTATCCTTGTTGCACGAATTGCAGATAACGTTCGGTAATCACGAAGCCTCACTGGCTTAAGGCACGAGTGCCTGGCGCGATGCGCTTAGTCGGTGCAGGGTTGTCACCTG
>NZ_BOVK01000056.1 GCF_018403685.1 Xylanibacillus composti | reverse complement strand
GCCAACCGAATGGCCTGCTGCCTGGAGCTAGCCGAAAAGCAGGTTCCTAACTTTCGCTCACAGGGTTAGCCGCCAACCAGCCCTCTGAACACGACCCAACGGACTGACTGCTTCCCGGGTGCGCACGTTGTTGTCCATTGGGCTGCAGAACAGCGGACATTTTTGGTCTTATGCAGCCCAGATGCACGCGGTGTGAAATCATAACGGTAAATTGTGGTCGTATTCGCGCATTCCTCTCAATTACTCTATTAATCAGGCGATGATAACGCCAAAATATTCCTTTATTTCCGCCAAACCTTTGTATTTCAGCTCAATAAGTCCGTTGATTCCCGTTATTTCGCATATCTAATACGCATGAAAGTGCTGTACCACCGTACACCCCCTCTGCCTTCCTCCTCACTTACAATGTAAAATGCTTCCCTTCCACATTGAGCCGATATGCACGAATGCGCTTTTCGCCCGAGGCCGGGAGAAGCCAGCCTTTCTCGACCAGCTGCGCCAGCCACTTCCTTGCTGTCTTCACATCTACTCCCATGTAGTCACTTAGGTCAAGCGGTTTGAGAGGACGACCCGCCTTAAGCGCATACCGGATGATCTCCTTCTCCCTCCAGTCTGCATTTAGCGCCTGATGTCCTTCTCCGTACCATCTCCCTACAAATTGCTGAAGCTTCTGCTGGCAGAAGCGCGGATACTCCTTGATATCGTCATAAGCGAACCGCAGCACTTTCCAGCCATCGATAATCAGATCATTTTGCCGCCTGTTATGGTCCACGAACTGCCAACGGCTAATGTTCCTCCAATGCGGGCCAAATCCGTCCAGCTCAATCGCAAGCATTAGGCCGGAGCGCACGTAGGCGAAGTCAATAAAGCGGAATCCGTCCTTGAAGTCCGTCACTTCAAACTCCGGATACAAATGATGGAAATGCCCAAATGCCGGCCACCACACATTTTCCAAAAACAGTTGTTCCGCATGGCCGTGACCTTCACGCAGCCTTCTTGCAGCTTCCCCTTTACGCTTCTGCAAGTGGTCCGAAATAAATTGTTCATACGCTTCCCGGAATGCCATCCACTCCACTCTCCTTTTTCCTTCTATGAAAATAAAAAACGCCGCCTGCTACGGAAATCTCCGTAATCAAGCGGCGTGTGCTTCACGACCGAACTCATGCATTCACTGTAACACATCCGCATCGCATCCGACAAGACTCCATTTGCCCTGCTCCCGATTCTCCCGCAGGACAGACTCTGAACCGCAACCTCGCCATCACAGTCTGCAACATGATGTGCAATAGCGGAACAAACTGGTCTTGTCTCCCCAGACTGGTCGTCCCGCGAATGAATAGCGGAAATCCGTGGACTTATTGGCTGACTTGGTCGGACAGATCGGCTTAGACCCGCCCAGTAAGACCATAATTTCCCGCTAAATGAGCCGTTTCAGCAGCCAGTTACCCAATAAGACCATTGATTTCCCTTCATTGCTCCCCAGCCTAATCGCACCGTGCACACGAGCATGCACGACAGGCCCGCCCCGAACTCGCCCGATGAACCGTCAGCCCACTCCTCCTAACTTACCCGGCACTTCCAGCGCTGCTTGAAAGCCGACTTCGCCGCAATCCCGAACATACCCCTGACGTCGTTGAATATACATGAAGAAAAAGCAGAGGTGAGGTGGCAGCCATGGATAAGCACTTGTTTATCGTCTCCCGGGAAGACTGGTCGCTGCACCGCAAAGGCTACGAGGACCAAAGTCGCCACCATCAGAAGGTGCGTGAAGCGATGAAACAGCAAATGCCGGATCTAATTAGCGATGAGAGCATCATCCTGAACAATGGCAAGCAAATTGTGAAAATCCCGATCCGCAGTTTGGACGAATACCGCTTTCGATACAATTACCGCAAGAGCAAGCACGTTGGCCAAGGGGATGGAGATAGCCAGGTGGGCGATGTGCTGGGCCGCGAACCGCAGGCCGCGAACAAGCCGGGCAAAGGAGAAAGCGCAGGCGACCAGCCCGGGGAGGACGTGTATGAAGCGGAGGTCGATTTGGAGGAAGTCGAGGAAATGCTGTTTGAGGAGCTCGAGCTGCCGCGGCTGAAACAAAAGGACGAGCAGAAAATCACCGTGACCGACATACGCTTCAACGACATTCGCAAAAAAGGCATCCAATCCAACATCGACAAAAAGCGCACCATACTGGAAACCTTGCGGCGCAATGCGGTTAACGGTATCAAGGGCATCCAGGGCATCACGCCGGAGGATTTGCGCTATAAGACATGGGAGGAGGTGCAAACGCCCCGCTCGAACGCAGTCATCATCGCGATGATGGATACGTCCGGCTCGATGGGGCATTTCGAGAAATACATCGCCCGCAGCTTCTTCTTCTGGATGACCCGCTTCCTGCGGCGCAAGTATGAGAAGGTCGATATCGTCTTTATCGCCCACCATACCGAAGCCAAGGAAGTGACCGAGGAGGACTTCTTCAATCGCGGAGAAAGCGGCGGAACGATATGCAGCTCCGCCTACGAGACCGCCCTGGACATTATCGACCAGCGGTATCCGCCGACGCAGTACAACCTGTATCCGTTCCACTTTTCCGATGGCGACAACCTGACCAGCGACAACGAAAAGTGCGTGAAGCTGATCGAGAAGCTGCTGGAACGCAGCAACATGTTCGGCTATGGCGAAGTGAATCAGTACAATCGCAGCAGCACGCTTATGTCTGCTTATCGGCATATTACCCATCCGCGCTTCCAGCATTGTGTCATTCGCGAGAAAGGCGAAGTGTATAAAGCGCTCAAGACCTTCTTCGGCAAGCAAGAACCGGCGACGACGTAATGCTCCTGCCGTAATCCGATTAGTTCATTCAATACGTGCTGTGCCCGCTCCTCACAAACAGTCTCTGCCTCAATATGCTGCCACAAGAAAAAGCGTAAACCTGTGCAATTCGTTTTACGAATCTGATCCAGTATGGGACATTTCTTGTCTGCGGGTAGAAAGTTGTGGCGGGTAAATTCCTGCCACATCGTATCGTTTTGCCCCCAGTGCAGCACACATGCGGAAGGCAGCGCGTTGCAGGGGTCGCTTCCTGCAGAGAGAAGTCCCACAAGGAGGGAATGCGGTTGAGAACAGAAGAACTGGAGGCCTTGGAGAAGGCGATTGAAGAGATTATGCAGATCGCAGACGGCTTCGGGCTCGACTACTATCCAATGCGCTATGAAATTTGTCCGGCGGACATCATCTATACGTTCGGCGCTTACGGCATGCCGACCCGCTTCAGCCACTGGAGCTTCGGCAAGACCTTCCATAAGATGAAGACGCAATACGACCTGGGCCTGAGCAAGATTTACGAGCTGGTCATCAACTCGAATCCTTGCTATGCCTTCCTGCTGGACGGCAACTCGCTCATCCAGAACAAGCTGATTGCCGCGCATGTGCTGGCTCACTGTGACTTTTTCAAGAACAATGCCCGCTTCTCTCGCACGAATCGTGATATGGTCGAGAGCATGTCCGCCAGCGCGGCGCGCATTCGCCAATACGAGCTCGAATATGGTTCAGCCAAGGTGGAGATGTTCATCGACGCCGTGCTCGGCATTCAGGAGCATATCGATCCTAGTCTAACGAAGACCTTCAACAGCTACCGGCAGAAGCAGTCGCTGTTGGAACGGCGCAAAAAGCCGAACCGCCTTCAGCGCAAAGGACCTTATGACGATTTGTGGGAATTGGAAAAACAGGAATCGGAACGCACGGATACAGACGGCAAGCAAACGAACCAAACACAGGGGAGCCCTGCCGACAAACGCCAGGCCGATTCAGCCAACGAGAAATCACCCTTCCCCCCGGAACCGGAAAAAGACGTCATGTGGTTTATTGAAGAATACTCCCCCATACTGGAGGACTGGCAGCGCGATATCATGACGATGCTTCGCGAAGAAATGCTGTATTTCTGGCCGCAGATTGAGACCAAAATCATGAACGAGGGATGGGCCTCCTATTGGCATCAGCGCATTGTGCGCGAGCTGGATCTGACACCGGAGGAAACGATTGAATACGCCAAGCTGAACGCCTCCGTCGTGCAGCCTTCACGCCATACGCTGAATCCGTATTACCTGGGCTTGAAAATATTCGAGGATATTGAAAAGCGTTATGGACGGGAGAAGATGTTCGATGTCCGCGAGTTCGACTCGGATCTTTCCTTCCTGCGCAATTACTTGACCAAGGAACTAGTCGAGGAACTGGACCTGTACATTTTTGAGAAGCAAGGGGCTGAATGGAAAATAACTGAAAAAGGCTGGGAAAAGGTCCGGGACCAGCTGGTCGAATCCAAGGTTAACGGCGGGTTCCCTGTACTGCATGTAACCGACGGCGATGCGGGCGGCAACGGCGGATTGTATATCACGCATGCCTATGAGGGGATTGAGCTCGATCTGAAATATTTGGAGAAAACCCTTCCTTACGTGCATCAGCTGTGGGGCAAATCGGTTCATCTGGAAACCGTCGTCGAGCAGAAAAAAGTGGTCTTCACCTACGATGGGACGAAGCAGCATCGGCGTTTTCTCTAAGCAACCAGAAGCAAGAGCCGTTGCCCGAAAGCATACGGCTCTTGACCTTTGGTCAATACTTCTGCAACTGGCGGCTGCGGCCCGAGGCAGGCAGCTCAATCTCCACAGTGGTTCCGCGATCCGGCTCGCTCCAAATGCGGAAGGTGCCTTGATGGGCGTCAATGATCCTGCGGCTAATCATCAGACCTAGCCCGGTGCCGTCAGCCTTCGTCGTGAAGAATGGCTCCCCGATCCGTTCCATCATATCAGCCGGGATGCCCGGTCCATGATCCTGCACTTGAATACTCAAGGCCTCGGTCCCCTTCTTTTTGACAGTAATGCGAATGTCGCCCCCTTGCGGCATCGCTTCGATCGCATTTTTGATTACATTCAGCAGCACCTGTTTCAACTGATTTTCATCACAGTAAATAATTGGCAAATTCTCATCGTAATCCTTAACCAAGTTGACGTTGGCGAGAATAGCTTGCGTTTCCAGCACCGAAATCACGCTTCGCAAAATCTCCTTCACATTCTTGTCGCTGTATTGGATCAAGTGCGGCTTGGCCAAGGTCATGAATTCATTCACAATCAAATTGATGCGATCAAGCTCTTCCTGCATAATATCGATGAAATTCGACTCGCGATCACGCAGTTTGCTTTTCAGCAGCTGGGTAAATCCCTTCAGCGACGTCAACGGGTTGCGAATTTCATGGGCAACGCCGGCAGCCAGCTGTCCGACGACAGACAGCTTCTCCGACTGGATCAGCAGATCCTCCTCCTTCTTCCGTTCGGTGATGTCACGAAGCACTGTCAGAATAACGGAGTTGCCATTGTAGGAATGAATGCGGATGCTCGAAGCCTCCACCTCTATCCACTCGCCGGTTGCACAATAGATCTTTTTTTCCACGAAGGCAGAGGCAGCGTCTGTTTGCATAACCTGCTCCATGCTGATACGGGTTTCCTCATGATAATCAGGATGCAGCAAGTCGAAGTAGTATTGGCCAATCAGCTTCCCTTCCGAATCGGCCCTTGTCAGCTCCACCGCCGACTTGTTCGCATAAATGATCATCCCGTCCGCAATGACGAGAATCGCTTCGGGCAAGTATTTGAGCAGCCGCTGATAGCGCTTGGCATTTTCCCTTAACAGCTCCTCCGCTTGCTTCTTGTAGGTAATATCCTGGACTGTGCCCAGAACCGCCGGCCTTCCCCTATAAGTGATTGCCGAGCAGCTTCCTTCCAGGTGTATGGTTTGTTGATTTTTCTTGACACCTACAGTCTGATATTCGTATACCACATCCTGATCCATGGCATGCACGGTTTGCTCCAGCCGGCTCGCGCATTCTTTCTGAATAATTGCATCCGCCGCTGTGGAATGGACAAATTCTTCAGCAGCGTAACCGAACATGTTGGCCAAATAAGGGTTGACATACACCAACTCGCCATCCTGGTACAAATACACGCCGACTAAAGCCCGTTCAATCAGATTGCGGTAGAGCACCTCGGTCTCATGAAGAGTCTCCAGCGTTTTCATAAATTCTGCTTGCACATCCACAGCGACACCAGGATCGCGATTCCGCTCAGGACTCCCTGTCCCGTTCTGCTCCCCGTCTAGCTTCCAGCACGATTCGGGCGCACGACTCCTGGACTCCAGCAGCTCTGTCTTGTCATGAACTTGGACTAGCAAGCCGCAAGGAATGCAGCGTTCATCGATAAGCAGGGAAAAGGACACTTGCGCATAAATGATTTTGCCTGAATGGTGGACAAGCTGTTTCTCCATAATCAATTTGTGATCAGGGCTATCCTCAATCTCCCGGAGAGATGGAATGCATGTCCCCCTCCCCTCATCATGAGCGAGCTGAGAAAAATTCAGATGCAGCAGCTCCTCCTCCCGGTAACCGAACAATTCGCAAAACGCCGGATTCACCTTCTTCATCAACCCGGTCAATTCCAGACAGGCTATTCCTAATGGTGAATGCTCAAATAATACCGTATCCGCATTAAGCATGGTCTTCGACATCTCCCGCACTTGTATTGGACACATTTCGGATGGAAGCGCTTTTATGAAAGCATGAAAAAACCGCCTGTCTAATTCATGGGCGGCATACTCCATCGACTATGTCGTTTCGGTAGCCCAACCGCCATAGAATGCATATTCTTTAGGCTTGTGGCTTTGCGTCCTTACCTTTCGATAAGTTTGCCGTTTCGACTGATTGGATGTGAAGAATAGTCCAACAGACCTACATGATTAGTATAACGGCTTCATGGGTTAATTTTCAAGTTTGTATCAAATATCCATTAATCTCTCTCTCAAATGCAACGTTCTTCGGTGTCATGGACATGGTTCATTCCGATTGATAGTTGGGAAAATATAGAATTTTTAGACAGCAACACCTGGGATTCCTATAGATTAAAAAAAGGAGAATGAATGACGGCTCCTGCTGTTCCATTATTGCTCTCCATGCATAATTTGGTCATATCAGGGAGTCAAATGAAGTTGGCTCTGTCATTCTTCTGAGAAGGTGGTGATCCAGCATTGTCGATTGGTGACCGCATAATAAACGGAGGTTTTGAAACAGGCTCGCTTTCACCGTGGATTGGGGCGTATGTTTCCATAAGCACACAGCAGGCCCATTCCGGCTATTACGCCGCGCTGCTCGAGGGAGGAGAGCCGAACGCGTATCTATACCAATTCGTTCCGGTCAGCCCCGGGGAACAGTTTGAGTTTTCAGCTTTCATATCAAGCGCATCGAGTGGATCCAGTCCCCTCATTTCATTTTCCGTTATCTATTACGACGATGCCTATCGTTATCTCGGTTATGGCATGACTTCTTACATTCCTGGAGGAGAACTGCCGGATGCTCAAACGAACAGTTGGAGGGAATTGTCTCAGACAACCTCCCCTGCACCTGTAGGTACTGCTCTTGCTCTTGACATTCTAAACAAGCTACCGCAAGCCGACAGCCCAGCTGTTCTCGTTGACGATGTTGCGCTTTTGTACACAGGTCCAATCGGCCCCACCGGGCCGACGGGCGCGACTGGACCAATCGGTGCTACCGGGCCAACGGGTGCTACCGGACCAACCGGCGACACGGGGCCGACGGGTGTCACGGGGCCAACTGGAGCGACCGGACCAATCGGTGCTACCGGGCCAACCGGAGCGACTGGACCAACGGGCGACACGGGGCCAACGGGCGCGACCGGGCCAACAGGAGCGACTGGACCAATCGGTGCTACCGGGCCAACAGGCGACACGGGGCCAACTGGAGCGACCGGACCAATCGGTGCTACCGGGCCAGCTGGTGCCACCGGACCAACGGGCGTCACTGGACCAACCGGCGCGACCGGGCCAACGGGCGACACTGGGCCAACGGGTGCCACCGGACCAACTGGGGCGACTGGACCTACCGGACCGACTGGGGGTACCGGGCCGACGGGCGCTGCTGGACTAACGGGAGCCACGGGGCCAACGGGCGCGACCGGGCCAACCGGAGCTACCGGACCAATCGGTGCGACCGGGCCAACCGGAGCGACTGGACCAACGGGCGCTGCTGGACCGACGGGGCCAACAGCAGCTTCCCCTGCGCTGACATTCACCGAAGTTCCAGGACCGATTGCTCTTACGTTGCCGCCTAACAGCACAGAAGTAATTCTGGCCACGATCACTATTCCGGGTACCGGCACGCAGAACTTCAAAATCGATTGGAGTGTGTCCATTGATGTTCTAACAACAGCCAACTTCAGCGTAATTGCTGTAACCCGCCTCTACAGGGACAACGTGCTCATTGACCAGAGAGCCGTGCAGAGAGTTATCACAGCTGCGGGAACGCAGAGATTTCCAATTAGCAGCACACATGCAGAATCCGTCACACCCACTGGTACTGTCACTTATCAACTGCGCGCACAAGTCACTTCTGCAATCAGTGTGACCTCTGCACAAGTGATTAACATTTCATTGAACGCCATCCATTTTCCACTCTGATCTGAAGAAAGGTTTAGCCTCGATGAAACAAAGGAGGAGAACATGGTAACGGTTAGTTTATGCATGATTGTGAAAAATGAAGAAGATACTCTGTCCAGATGTCTGGATACGATAGCCGACCTCGTAGATGAGATTAATATCGTCGATACCGGTTCTACTGACAGCACAGTGGAAATTGCCCGCCAATATACAGATCGCGTCATTACTATGCATGGAATGACAGCTTCGCCGATGCGCGCAATGCTTCCTTTCAATACGCAACCCAAGACTATATCCTCTATCTGGACGCAGACGACGTCATGCTGGAAGCGGATCGGGAGAAATTCCGGCAGTTGAAGACAACATTATCCCCCGCCGTTGATTCGGTATCAATGTACTACGATGCAGGGACCGATGAATATGGAAATGTCACCCTTCGCTATCGCCGCAATCGGTTAGTCAAGCGGAGCAGACAGTACAAATGGCAGGGAGACTGTCATGTATACTTGAATGTGACCGGGGGCCAAGTCCTGCTCTCCGATATCGCGGTTACCCACAAAAAAGTAAGGCATTCCGCAGGACGAGCGTTGAGCATTTATGCCAAACGGATCGAGCGCGGGGACACTTTTACTCCAAGAGACTTTTTCTACTACGGCAACGAATTAAAGGAAAACGGCAAGTACCAAGAAGCCATCGCCAGTTACGAGCGTAACTTGTCATTGCCCAACGGATGGATAGAAGATAAAATCTTTGCCTGCATCAACATGTCTGACTGCTACCGGAGCCTGAGAAATTATAATCAAGCGCTGGCTGCGTTATGGAGAAGCTTTCACCATAGCAAGCCAAAACCAGAAGCCTTATCGCGGCTCGGCTATTTATTCTATCTGCAGCGTCAGTACGCAACCGCTATATACTGGTATGACTTGGCGACCCGTCACGAGCCGGATGCCAGTCAGTGGAGCTTTTCCTATCCTGCGTATTCCACTTGGTATCCACACCTGCACATGGGCATTTGTTATTACAATTTAGGAGATTATGAGAAGGCCTACGCCCACAATGAGCAAGCTAGAACATTCCGACCTGGAGACAGGCACATCTTGCACAACAAAGCGGTGTATGAACGAAAGCTCGGTGAAATAAACTCCACCGCTTAACGACGGCGAATGGAAATTTGCTCGCATGCATTGGTTTCCAACATGGATGTTCGCATAATCATTCCCGATTTATACGCTTTAACGGGGGCACGCTGTAACATTTGGGCAGTCACCCTCCCTGCTGCCAACTTTCTGCCGCCATCTCCTGCCTACGGATGAAGCATGTGATAGAATGGAAACGACGAATCAGACAGACAAAGGAGCATGAGGGCATGATGATGAAAGCATTGATTCTGACAAAGCCGGGTGCACTGGATACACTAGAAGCAGGCGAGCTGCCGATCCCTGAGCCAGCGCCGGGAGAAATTCGGGTGCGGGTTCATGCGGCGGGACTCAATCCGATTGACTATAAGCTTGTGCCGAACGGCCTTCCAGCCTGGACGTACCCGTTCGTCTCGGGCGTGGATGCTGCCGGCGTCGTCGACGCTGTCGGCGAAGGGGTAACGACATGGAAAATCGGGGATCGTGTTGTCTATCACGGCAATTTCACCAAGCAGGGCACTTTCGCCGAATACCATATTACTACCGCACATACTGCAGCAGCTCTTCCGGAGGATATCTCCTTCGAGGATGCGGCCGCTTTCCCTTGCGCCGGCCTTACGGCGTACCAGGCCATCCAGCGGAAAATGCGTATCGGACCAGGGATGTCGGTATTGATCCATGCCGGCGCAGGAGGTGTCGGCGGCTATGCGATCCAGATCGCCAAAGCGCTCGGCGCCTCACAAATAGTGGCCACCGCCTCTCCTGCCAACTTCGATCTTGTGCGAAAGCTCGGCGCGCATGAGGTCATTGATTACAATACGGAGAATGTCCGCGAACGAGTCATGGCGCTAACAGAAGGCAGAGGTGTAGACGGCATTCTGAACTCGCTCAATCGGGCAACCGCACAGGCGGATATGGATATGCTGGCATTCGGCGGACAGCTTGCCTGCATCGCCGGCGCACCCGAGAATGTCGCCGATTTCCAGCCGTCCTTCAAGACTTTTACAGTGCATAAGCTGATGCTGGGCGGCGCTCATCTCTCCGGCGATCGCAGAGCCGAGGAAGACCTGGCGACGATGGCCCAGGAATTCATGCAGCTGATGCGCGCAGGCAAGATTGACGCCATGGTCAGCGAGATCATAGCGCTGGAAGACATTCCGAAGGGACTTGCCCGCTTGGCGGAGCGACATGTAAGAGGCAAGATCGTAGCCCGCATCACTCAGGCGTAAGGCAATAAAAAATCCGGATACACCGTGCAATTACGGTTTATCCGGATTTTTATTGTGCACATCGCTGTTACCCCGCTTCCTTCAGCCTCACCTTCAGCCAATCGGTGCGGTAGAAGCGAAGCATCACGCTGGTTCCAAACACCATCAAGTACGCATATAGCGCAAGCCATGCGCCTATGCTTCCCCACTCGAATACGTAAATGTTCAGATACGCCAGCGGAACGAACACGAAGAAGCCCATAATGAACGAGATGCGCAACAGGAAAGACGTGTCGCCAATTCCGCGCAGTCCCCCGGCATAGAAATTCAATAGACCGTCAAACAACTGCAAAAACGCCGATATCATAATCAGGAAACCTGCCGTCTCCGCGACTTGCTTGTTGTCGGTGTAGATGGAAGCAATGGACCCGCTGAAGAAAAATTCCACGGTGCCTATGACAAGCAAAAACATGCTTCCCACGATCATCGTGTCTGTGCCGTATCGCCTTGCCAGGAACGGATTCCCTCGCCCGATTGCCTGTCCGACCAATATCGTTGCCGTAGAGCCAAAGGCGAAGGCCGGCATGAAGCCAAGCGACATTACGCTTAGCGCGATCTCATTCGCAGCCAGCGCCTCCTCTCCCAAGGATGCCACAAACACGGTGAAGATCAGCATCGATGCGCTAAGCGAAAATTCCTGGATGCCCAGCTTCCCGCTTTCCTGCAGCAGCAGCTTCGATTCCTTAGGATTAAGCCGGGTCGGCCTGCGCGTACCAAACTTTCGATTGTATGGACCGTAGAACATGATTACGCAGCCGAGGAAGCCTACCGCCTCTCCAAGCAAGAAGGCGATGCCCGCTCCAGTCAATCCCCATTCCGGGAAGCCCCAGTGCCCATAAGTCAGGGTATACGTGAAAAAGATCATCACAATATTGCCAAACAGCGATGTCATCATCGGTGTTACGGTATCGCCAACGCCACGGAAAAAACCATGGAATACAAAATTCATCAAGCCGAACGACAGCGCATAAAACCGCAGCTCCATGTACGCGCTGCCATCTATCAGATTTTTCGAGCCTTCGCCGCCGATCAGCCGCAATATTTCGGGACTGAACCAGAGGCCGACTGCAAATACGAGCGCAGCAAAAAATACGCATGTGTAAAGAGCCACATACGTGCGCTCCATCCCCCGCTTCATATTGCCTTCCCCGTAGTTTTGCGCCACCAGATAATTGACAGAATGCCCGAATCCGGAAAAAATCGCCCAAGCATTATAAATGACGATATTGGTCACGCCGACCACGGCTATTGCCAGAGGGCCCAGCTGCCCGACCATAATCAGGCTGATGGTTCCGCTCAGCGTTGCAGATGCAAACGAAACGACAGACGGCACGGCAAGCCGCAAAATCATACCCCAGTTTTTCCACATTGTTGTGTTCCTGCCTTTATGTTGTTGTCAAATATCTCTTCCATTTTGCTCTATTGTCTGATGCAAGTCAATTCTATCTTTTGTCCCGCAATGATATAATGGAGGCAATATAGAGAGGGAGGGAACCCTTAGACCATGTCAAACAAGTCCAACAAGCAACCGCGCGCCAAGCGCTGGCTGGCAATCGCGGCGATCCTGGTCCTGCTGCCCGCAGCGGGCTGTGCGGCAACAGGCGACAAGCAACCGGGGGCGGATACGCCTGCCATCGCCAATGAACAGTCGGATGGGAAGCAAGGCACCGCCAACGGCAACGAGCATCATGCTGGAGATGAGGCCGTGGCTGTTTCGCTGGGGATGGAGCAGGTGGCGCTGGCTCCCGGCGAGTCGTTCGAACTGCACAGCGTCCTTGCGGACGATACGCTGACCGTCAGCTATCATTCTCCGGACACCGGAATCGTCGCCATCGATGAATCCGGCAATCTGACCGTCTCGTCCAATGCCGTAACCGGCGATCGGGCAGTCATCACTGTCCAGGCAGGACAAGCTCAGGCAGAGCTCACCGTAACGGTCAAAACCAAGCTTTCCGAAACGGCAATCCAAGGGGATGATGGCTTCCTGATCGTGACGAATCCAACTGCTTTCGATGTCGTGGTCAATAAGCAGCGCAGGCTGCCTGACGGATATTATCCGGATGATCTCGTCGTGCCGAACGTGCCGTTCTCATTCTCCGGAGAAAGCGAGAAGAAGAAGCTGCGCAAACAGGCAGCCGAAGCACTGGAGCAGCTGTTCGCGCAGGCCGAAGAGGACGGCATTGCCTTGCGCGCAGTGTCCGGCTTCCGCGCCTTCGGGACCCAGCAAGCGATTTTCCAATCCAATGTCCAGCGCCAGGGCGAGGAGGAAGCAAGAAGATACAGCGCTTATCCAGGCACGAGCGAGCACCAGACCGGCTTGGCCATGGATGTTTCCAGCCCCTCTGTTAACAATGCCCTGGAAGACACGCTTGGCGCCACTGAAGAAGGAAAGTGGCTGGCGGAAAATGCCGCCGCATACGGATTTATTATCCGGTATCCGGAAGGCAAGGAGCATATTACGGGTTATGCCTATGAGCCGTGGCATCTCCGTTATGTAGGCAAGCAGGTTGCCCAGCAAATTCACGAACAGGCCCTTACGCTTGAAGAATACTTTGAAGCTGACCGACCGAACAATTTGTGAACAAATGGGTCGTCTACAACCAGTAAAGGCGTATCACCCCCCATGCACGGAAGCTAGAACAAAAACGGGCAGCTGCATCAAGCCGGTTTCGGGAGATTTCCCGGTACCGTGCCAGAGCAGCTGCCCGTTTGTTCATCATTCTTAAGGTCTTCCCCGCGCTTCATTCAAGGGGTTCTCAATACCGCATCCCCGTCCAGCGGGTCGCCCACGACAATGCAATTCCTGCCTGCATGCTTGGCAGCATACAGGGCCTGGTCTGCACATATCAATAATTCTCGCGCGCCCCGTTCTTGTTCCGGCATGCAGGATGCCAGACCAATGCTCACCGTCACCAGCTTGTGCACCTGCGAAGTGGCATGAGGGAGCCTAAGCTGCTCCACCTGCCTTCGTATATCCTCGGCAACGACCTCGGCGCCGCTCGTATCCGTTTCCGGCAAGATGACGGCAAACTCCTCGCCTCCGTAACGGGCAACCATATCCATCGGCCGTTTCAAGGCAGACTGGATCGCCTGAGCCACCTGCTTCAGGCAATCATCCCCATACGTATGCCCGTACGTATCATTCAACTGCTTGAAAAAATCTACGTCCAGCATCAGGAGGGCCAGCGGTCTGCGCGTCCGGAAAGCCCGCTTCCACTCCTTCAGGAAAAATTCCTCGAAGATGCGCCGGTTGGCGATTCCTGTAAGGGGGTCGATGGCCGTCAGCTTGCTCAGCTGGTCATTGGCTTCAATCAGCTCGCGTTCGATTTTTTTGCGTTCCGTAATATCCCGGGACACGGCAATCAGCTGTCGGGGATGTCCGCTTTTATCGTACTGAATAAATTTATAGGTGGATTCAAACCAGAGGTATTCGCCGCTCCGGCGTCGCACACGGTAGGTTGCGGTAAAAATGTCGGACGGAGAGACAGCGTCAGCCCCGATCTTCTCCCAAGCCCCCACATCGTCGGCATGCACATAATCATGCACGTTCGTACCGATCATGTCGTCCCGCTTGTAGCCGAGCATATGCTCGCATATCGGAGACACATACAGAAATCTTCCCTGTTCATCCAGTCGGGCAATCATATCGGTGGAATGTTCCGCCAGCTCGCGGAAGCCTTCTTCGCTCTTCGTCAGCGCCTCTTCCGCTTCCTTAAACTTGTGAATATTTTTCAGATAAACGGAAATGCTCTCAACGCCGGGATAAAGGTCAATCTGATACCATTGATCCTTTGCCGAGATATAGATTTCAAAGGCTGTATTTTCCTTCGATTCATAGGCTGCCTGGGCTCGTTCTCGAATGCGCGCGGCATCCGCGGACGCAAGCAAATCCCACCAGCGCCTGCCAAGCAACTGTGACTGATCCTTCTCAAACCATGCTTCAGCGCGCTGATTCAGATACACAAACTGCCACCGATGATCGAGCACGAAAAAAATATCATTCATCCGTTCGATTACCTTCACAATGCGATCATTGGATACGCGCAGCGCCTTCTCCATGCGCTTCTTCTCGCTGATATCCTGCAGCTGCATGATCCAGAATTGCGGAGTTCCCGCAGCATCACCCACCGGCGACAAGCTGACTTGCGACCATAAATAGAAGCCTGTTTTATGCAAGAATCGATGCTCCAGCATCGAGGAAGCCGAACTGCCAACGGTTGTAAGCGCTTTATCGGCGGAGGCAAGGACTGTTCTCATCCCGGGAGCTTCATCCGGATGAAGGATCGCCCATAATGCCAATTGACTGATTTCCTGAGAGGCATAGCCAAGCATCCTGCGCAGCGCGCGATTCGTCTTCAACAGGCGGCCTTCCCTATCTACCAGAACCATGCCGATAGCCGCATATTCGAATGCATGCGCCAATAAATCTCGTTCGTCCAGCCGCTGCGCCGTTTGATCCATCGCTATGCCTCCTTCATCCAATGATTATATAAAAACAAACACTTCCACATCATACCATTGCGCCTTGCCATAAACAAGCGTTCTCATGCGGTTTGGAAGCAAATTTCACATACTGTTCCGGTTGGCAATTACGCGTTAACGGTTCAGCAGGCTGCCGACATAACGCAGCAGTTCATTGGAGCAGATGCCGCAGTATCCATGCTCCTCCATCAACCGCTTGGAAACTTCGTTGATCTTTTTCAATTGCTTCTCGTTAGGGGTTTTGGTGGAAGTCGTAATCTTGACAATGTCCTTAAGATCAGCGAACAGCTTCTTCTCAATCGCTTCCCGCAGCCGCTCGTGGCTGTCGTAGGCAAAGGTCTTCTTCTTGCGCGCATACGAGGACATGCGGATCAGAATTTCCTCGCGGAACGCCTTCTTGGCATTCTCGGATATGCCGATCTGCTCCTCAATCGAACGCATCAGCCGCTCGTCGGGGTCCATCTCCTCCCCGGTCAGCGGGTCTGTCATCTTGGCCCAATTGCAGTACGCTTCGACATTGTCCAGGTAGTTCTCGAACAGCGTCTTCGCTGACTCCTCGAAGGAATAGACGAAGGCTTTCTGGACTTCTTTCTTCGCCAGCTCGTCATACTCCTTGCGTGCAGCCGAGATGAAATTCAGGTAACGCTCCCGCTCCTCCTTCGAAATGGAGGGGTGCTGATCCAATCCGTCCTTCAGCGCGCGCAGTACGTCGAGTGCATTGATGCAGGCCATATCGCCGCGGATGAGCGCACTGGAAATGCGGTTGACGACATAACGCGGGTCGATCCCGGTCATGCCTTCCTCCGCGTACTCATTTTGCATTTCCTTCAAATCGGCCTCCTTGAAGCCTTCTACGTCCTCGCCGTCATACATGCGCATTTTCTTAATCAAGTCCATGCCATTCTTCTTCGATTCCTTCAGACGAGTCAAAATGGAAAACACCGCAGCTGTTCGCAGCGCATGCGGTGCAATATGAACATGGCTCATATCGCTTTGTCCGATCAACTTGTCATAGATGCGCTCCTCATCCGATACTCTAAGATTGTAGGGTACCGGAATAACGATCATTCGCGATTGCAGCGCCTCGTTCTTTTTATTGGCGATAAAGCCCTTGTACTCGGCTTCGTTCGTATGGGCGACGATCAATTCATCTGCAGAAATCAATGCGAA
Organism: Xylanibacillus composti; assembly: GCF_018403685.1. Lineage (NCBI taxonomy): Bacteria > Bacillati > Bacillota > Bacilli > Caryophanales > Paenibacillaceae > Xylanibacillus > Xylanibacillus composti. The sequence goes on along the minus strand of NZ_BOVK01000056.1, from coordinate 19,802 downwards.
GCGGCCCGCCTTGAAATTGCCTTCTTGGGTCAAGGAAAGCAAATTCCACAAAAACTTCTCATCGCACTTCAGCATTTCCTGAAACTCCATCATCCCTCGATTGGCCTTGTTCAGTTCCCCGTCGAAGCGGTACGCTCTGGGATCGGATTCAGATCCGTATTCGGTAATGGTGGAAAAATCAATGCTTCCAGTCAGATCGGCGATATCCTGCGATTTCGGATCTGAAGGACTGAATGTGCCGATACCAATGCGCTGGTCTTCAGACAGCACAATCCGCTCGACGGGCACTTCTTCAATTCTCCCCTCAAATTCTTGCTTCAGCCTCATCTGGCAGTAAGGACATAAATTCCCCTCAATCTTGACCCCGAGCTCCTGCTCGATATCCTTCCTCAATTCAGCCGGTATCAAGTGTAGCGGCTCCTCGTACATTGGACATCCCTGAATGGCATAGAGCGCTCCCTCTTCGGTTCGCGAATATTTCTCCAGGCCCCGCTTCAGCAAGGTAACCAATGTAGATTTGCCGCCGCTTACCGGTCCCATCAACAGCAATATCCGCTTGCGCACATCCAGACGGCGAGCGGCCGAGTGGAAATATTCCTCCACGAGCTTTTCCAAAGTACGATCCAGCCCAAAAATGTCCTCTTCAAAAAAGCGGTATTTCTTGGACCCGTTCTCCTCAATCCCGTGTGAGGCTATCATATCGTAGACCCTTGCGTGAGCAGTACGGGCCGCCTTCGGATTCGCACGTACGATTTCCACATAGTCGGCGAACGTCCCTTTCCAATGGAGCGCAGTCTCCTGTTCCCGGTGTGCCGTGATGCGCTTGAATATGTCCATAGTAGCCTCCCCTCCATCGCTCGAGAGTGTATTACAAACATATGCGGAATCAGGGGATAAGTTTCCGATTATTTGGACCGGGAATATGCTATAATCCCAGTGAACAAGCCCATGGACAAGAGAGGATCAACATGCTGGAGAACAATCGGAAACAACCGCGCAAGGAAACGGATCTATACCCGCCGTTGAAGCGGTATTGGGAAAAACAAGGCTATGAGGTCAAGGGAGAAGTACAGGGCTGCGACCTGGTCGCTTTGAAAGAAGGACAAGCAGAGCCCATCATCGTCGAGATGAAAAAGTCCGTTAATTTATCGCTCATTCTGCAGGGACTGGACCGGCAGAAGATAAGCTCTACCGTTTATATCGCAGCTGAACGCAAGCTGTCCTCGACCCGCGCCAGATATGAACGCTGGGGGGCTTTGGAGGAGCTGTGCCGCAAGCTTGGCCTCGGATTTATGACTGTCCAATTTTACCAAAAGCGCGCGCCGCGCGTCGATATTGTGTGTCATCCTGAATTTCTGACACGGCCCAAGCGCTCTGTCAGCCGCAAACGGCTGCTGTATGAATTCCGCGAGAGAAGCGGCGACTATAATACGGGGGGGGAGCAGCGGCGTCAAGCTGCTGACCGCGTACCGCGAGAAGGCGCTGCGCTGCGCCTTCCTGCTCGATCAAGCCGGCGAGCTGTCGCCGAGCAAGGTTCGCGATCAGCTTGGCGAGCCGAAAGCCGCCAGTATCCTGCAAAGAAATGTGTATGGATGGTTCGTCAGGGTGAAGCGAGGGGTATATGGGTTGACGCCGGAAGGCAAACAAGCTGTTCTCATGTATTTGCCCTATCTGAAACAAATGGGGATTGCTCATCAAGAATCGGACAGAGAAGACTGAGGGAAGCGGGCAGATTTGGCGCCTGCCTTCAAGTATTTGTGCATCCAGATGGCGGCAAGCGATCCCTCGCCCATCGCCACGCTTACCTGCTCGGCATGCACGCCTATATCGCCCGCAGCCCAGATGCCTTCAATATTGGTCACTTTGCTGCGCGGATCGGTCACGATATGGCGGTTCTCCATGCGCTCGACCCCCAATGATCTTGTCCAGTCCGAGTGAACCGCATTGCCGCCGAAGGCAAGAAATCCCCTCTCCGCTTCAAGCCGCTCTCCATTCGCCAGCTCGACATGCCGCAGCATACCGGCCTCGCTGTGAATGGAGGCCGCCGCTTCATGCACGGTGCGAATCCCCGCATCTTGCAGCTTGTGCTGCCAGGATTCAGGAATTTCCTTCTGTTCATGATTCAGGAACACCAGCTCGTCCGTCCAATCCTTCAGCAATATGGCCATGGCCGCCCCGGCTTTGCCAGAGCCGAGCACAATGGTGGAGCGACCCGATACCTCATATCCATCGCAATCCGGACACACATAGATGGACAGGCCCAGACATTCCTTGATGCCTGGAAGGTCGGGGAAGCGGTCCAGAATGCCGGTTGCGATCAGCAAGGTCTGAGCCTCATAATGCCCTCTTGCGCCCTGCAGACGAATATGGCCGTTATCCTGCTTGCGCGCGCTCACGATCGTGTCTTCGGCGAACAGCACGCCCAGGCTGCTCGCCTGCTCTCTGCCAATGGTGCGAAGCTCCGGCCCCGAAATGCCGTTCGGCCACCCGAGTACATTGTGATAGCTCCGGCATAGCGTGGAACGCCCATAGCCCTTGTCAATCACGAGCACCTTATGTTGATAGCGCCCAAGCTGAATGGCAGCTTGCAATCCGGCGATGCCCCCGCCTACGACGGCTGCCTCGTACATGTCTGTCATGCCCATCCCTCCTTGCCTGTAGCTTGCCCGATGACCCGGCAACCATGCAAGCGAACAAGATCAGACCGTTGACACAAGATATCCAGACAACAGATGCCCCAAATTTGTCATATCCGACCCAACTTTTCCAGTGACAGCCGTCATGGGCCGCATGGTAAGATAAAATAGGATCGATACAAAACGGATAGCCGTCATGTGAAACTTCGGGACTGTCCCCAACGTCTATATAAATCGGATGGCGGATGAAGCGGGTAACTCCCTTTGCTGCACACTTTCACTCAAATCAAGGAGGAATTCGCTATGAATTCGGTTGATGCCGAAACCGACGCAGGCGCAATCCCCCCTCGCCGCGCCAAATCGCGCAGACGCTGGGCGCTTCTGCTGACAATTGTTTTGTGGCTCGCCCTAATCGGCGGCGGTGCGTATGGGGGCCACACCTATATGAACAATCTGAAAGAACAATGGACAGCGGAGCTGAACGCTCAGACCGCCGTACAGCTTGAAGCCGTGCGGGAGCAATATGAAAGCCAAATCAATGTGCTGAGGCAAGACCTGACCGTGCAAATTGAGCAAGTGGACAAGCAGGTTAACGCTCTAAATGAGCTTCTCGCCTTCGCCAAGGATACGACCGATAGCGATACGGACAACAGCAACCAGTTGTACACCCAGCTGCACGAATTGAAGGCACAGCTGGAGCGACTGGAAAAAAATCTGGATGTGCTGAAATGAGCTTGCGTCTTTCTCAGTTGAACAGATTTATGCTGTTTGTGCTCGCCCCCATTATCGGCTTGGTGCTGGCTTACTCTATTCACGGGGTTGACTTGCAAATCAGTGTGGACAAGCCTGCGCTTGATCCGCCGCTAGGCCTGGAATCCCAAACGGATCAGGTGATCGAAAAGCTCAGACAATCGCAGCAAACAGCCGCATTGATCAGCGATTCGCTGGCTCAGACGAGGGAAAACTACGAACGCATTTCCGGAACGGCAGGAGAGCTGCTGGCGCGCGGCCGTACACTCTCAGATCGTCCGCTTCAAATTTATGACACCCGGGTTACCCGGCTGCTCGGAACGCCGATCAAGACGATACAATCGGACAATATTGATCTCAAGGTGTACCCGCTGAATGAGAAAACCTACAACGGTTATGCCATGAAAGTACACCTTAAATCCGATTCTGCTATGAAGCTCGTATTAAGCGGCGATGAGCTGGGCAAATCCGAAAGCACGCTCTCCGCTGCCAAACGATACAAGGCTGTCGCCGGCGTCAATGCGGGCGGATTCGCAGATGACCGCCATGGCAAGCGCTACCCGCTGAGTACGACCATGATGAACGGCAATTATTTAACGGGATTTGAGCCCAGCTTCAAGGACTTGTTTTTTGTCGGCTTGAACGAAGAGCGCAAGCTCATTGGCGGCAAATTTGACAAGCAGGCTGACTTGGATCGGCTGAAGCCGGTATTCGGGGTATCTTTCGTTCCGATTCTCCTGCAGAATGGCAAGAGCCAGACAATTCCGGAGAAATGGCTGACGACTCCCCAGCGAGCGGCCCGAACAGTCATCGCCAATTACAAGCATGACCATCTGCTGTTCCTTGTGACGAATGCGCGCGATGAATCCGGCAAGTCCGGCGCTACCTTGCCTGAACTGCAATCTCTCTTGAAGCGGCTGGGAGCAGTAGACGCCTATAATTTGGATGGGGGCGGCTCCACGACCCTCGTTGTGAACAACACGGTTCTGAACCAGCCGTCTGACGGCAGGCTGCGTCCCTTGGCCACACATTTTCTATTCTTTGAATAGAAGCTGTGGCAGAGTCAAATAATGTTCACAGGATTGCACATTTTCTTTTTTGCCTGATTTCGGTATAATACTTATAGGTATTTGTATTTCGCGGACCAATTACGCTTGACTGGAGGTTGCTTTCACCATGTTGACTTCATCGGTATTTTGGCTGGTCATGATTGTATGCACGCTGTTCCTCGCTTCCATTTTGACGGCTGCCTACAACGACGATAAAACAAAGGGCCTGTAAGCGAATCAATCAGAGCGGATTCGCTTGGTCCCTATCGCAAAAAAAAAAGAGCAGCCTTGGGGTCGTCCCATGAGGCTGTTCCTTTTTTCATTGCCGCTTATGCACGATCCATATAAGCTTGCATCTCGTTAATGCAGGGCAGGCATATGGTTCGATCATTGAACTCCATCACTTTTTCTGTTGACGTACAGAAAACACACTTCGGCTTGTATTTTTCCAAGATGATTTGATCCCCGCTTACCAGGATTTCGACAGGATCCCCTTCATTCATTTGATAGCGCTTGCGTAACGATTTGGGCAGAACAATCCTCCCTAATTGATCTACCTTCCGAACCACTCCGATTGGCTTCATTCGGTACACCTCACCTTTTTCAATAATCGTTCCAATCTCTTGCACAACTTATTGATTCGCCACAGTTCGTCAGAAACCCTTTTCTTCCCCCATCTTTCGACTCATGTTGGCTGTGCTCCGGTTGAAACTATAAGACTATTTTCCTGATTCTTCAGTCCCTTGTCAAGAAATAACTGTCTAAGTTGGAAAGGGAAAGACACTTCTTGCTCGCTATCTCAAATTCGGGAAATCCAGCTGACGCAGCGCCTCAAACACTACAATCGCTGCCGAATTGCTCAAATTAAGGGAACGCACCGCATCGCCTATCGGTATTCGTATGCCGGTTTCCGCGTGTTCCTGCAGGATCTCGGCCGGCAAACCGGCCGTTTCCTTGCCAAACACCAGGAAGTCCCCATCCTGATACTGCATGTCAGTATAACGGTTGACCGCTTTCGTTGATGCGCAGAAAAAGCGATGACCCGGATATGTCTCCTTCAGTTCGCGAAAGGAATCGTAATAGCGTACATCAACCGCATGCCAGTAGTCGAGTCCCGCCCGCTTCAACGTACGGTCGTCCGTCTGAAAGCCAAGCGGCCTTACCAGATGCAGCACCGTCCCGGTTGCCGCGCATGTTCTCGCAATGTTGCCTGTATTGGCCGGGATTTCCGGCTCTACCAGAGCGATGTGCAATGCCATAGATCAACACAATCCTTTCGATTTAACATATATTTTACGCATTCTTAATATAAGGTTGATAGTCTGCCATCATAATAAGAAGCATCACAAGCAGCACGTATAAAAGGAGTCGTGACTCATGAATAAAAAGATTTTGGTGGTTGACGATGAACCGTCCATTTCCATGTTGATAGAATTCAATCTGAAGCTGGCCGGATTTGAAGTGTATTGTGTCTACGACGGCGAAACTGTATTCGAAGCGATCCAAACCTTTCGTCCCGACCTCATCGTGCTGGATCTGATGCTTCCCAAGATGGATGGCTACCAGGTGTGCAAGCAGCTTCGCGATCAGAAAAATCTGGTGCCCATTATTATGCTGACTGCCATGCAAGATTTATCGGACAAAATCGCCGGTCTTGACAACGGTGCAGACGATTACATGACTAAGCCGTTTAGCCCGCAAGAATTAATTTCCCGTATTCGCGCCATTTTCCGCAGGACGGAAACAGCCCCGGCAGCTCTCCCTCAGGAGCCGATCCGCATCGGCAGCCTGGTTGTTCATCCCGATCTGCATGAAGTCACTGTAGAGGGCAAGCCGATTGATCTGACGCCGAAGGAATTTGAACTGCTGCTGTTCCTGTGCAAGTACCGCGGGAAGGTTTTGTCCAGACAGCAGCTGCTTCACGGCGTATGGGATTATCACTTTCTCGGCGATACGCGCATTGTGGATGTGCATATCAGCCATCTTCGCGACAAGATTGAGAAGAACGCCAGAAGTCCTGAATACATCTTGACCGTTCGCAGCGTCGGTTATAAACTAGCCGTCCCGGCTACCAGCGAATCGGCTGTCTAATGCTTTTTTATACGCTATTTCCTCCATTTCGATAGAAGAAGTCCCTCGAAAGCCCCCGATGAGGGGCTTCTTCTTATGCTTGTCTGCCTGCTGCAGCGAACCGCTCATTCATCCCGGCATCTCGACCCTATACACAAACAAGGACAGCACTCCGGCTGCCCTTCGTTTCTTTCTTCTTTTTTAGCCGCTTCGCTTTTGGAAATCAACCATGAATTCGGCTAGCGCCCGGCAGGCTTCGAACGGTACGGCATTGTAAGTCGAAGCCCGCAGACCTCCGACGCTGCGATGTCCTTTCAGGCCTACAAATCCTTGAGCTGCGGCCTCCTGCAGGAAGCGCTTCTCCATCTCTTCGTCCGCCATCCTGAATGTAATATTCATGGTGGAGCGGCTGCTCTGCGCAGCTACGCCTCGATAAAATCCGCCGCTTGCGTCAATCGCATCGTAGATCAGCTTTGTCTTGGCCTCATTGCTTTGCTCCATTGCCGCCAGACCGCCATTGCTCTTAATCCACTTGAGGACTAGTCCGACCATATAAACGGAAAATACCGGAGGTGTATTGTAGAGGGAATCCCCTTCAACGTGTGTAGCATAGCGCATCATGGTAGGCAGGCTTTCCGGCGCTTCCTTCGCCAGATCCTCGCGCAAGATCACTACTGTTACGCCGGAAGGCCCCAGATTCTTCTGCGCTCCCGCATAAATCAAGCCGAACTGGCTGACATCGATCGGACGGCACAAAATATCGCTCGACATGTCGGCCACGAGCGGCACGCTTCCTGTTGCAGGATACTGCTTGTACTGGATGCCGCCGATTGTTTCGTTCGAGGTAATATGCAAATAGGCAGCGTCGCTGCCCAGACTCAGATTGCTCAGGTCCGGTACATGGGTAAACTCGCTATCCTTAGACGATGCCGCTATGGCGACCTCGCCGAACAGCTTCGCTTCCTTGATCGCTTTATTAGCCCAGCTGCCGGTATGTACATAATGGGCAACCTTGCCGCCGCTCAGCAGATTCATTGGCACCATGGCGAATTGCGTGCTTGCTCCGCCTTGCAGGAAAAGCACTTTGTAGCCGTCCGGGATGTTGAGCAGCTCTTTGAACAGCTCCTGCGCCTCGGCATGGACAGCATCGTATTCCTTGCTGCGATGGGAAATCTCCATGATCGACATGCCGATGCCCTTATAATCAACCAGCTCTGCCTGAGCTTGCTGCAGCACTTCCAGCGGCAGCGCGGCGGGGCCTGCATTGAAATTATACGCGCGTTTACTCATCTCTACCACACCTTCTCCACGTTTATAATATGAATAGATTATAACAGGAAACGCCTTCCCTGTCATGGATTTCTGGCTTACGCTTTATCGTGCGCACCGCAGAACCTTTCATGCACGTCTCCGCAAAAAACAAAGAGCCGCCCTCCCGCTAACATGCAGCATGCGCGGGAGAACAGCCCAACATTCACGGATATAAGAATAGAAGCATGATACCGGATAACGCGGCTTCTGAAATTAGCAATCGAAGTACAAGGAGTACTCGTGCGGATGGACACGAATGGCCACTTGCTTCGCTTCCGAACGCTTGAAGTCCAGATAGTTTTCGATGAAGGACTTGCTGAACACGTCGCCCTTAAGCAGGAAGTCGTGGTCGGCTTCCAGTGCGTCCAGCGCTTCTTCCAAGCTTGCCGGCACACTGCGGATTTCCTTCTTCTCCGCATCGGACAGCTCGTAGATGTTCTTGTCCAGCGGACCATAGCCCAGCTTGCGCGGATCAATCTTGTTCTGGATGCCGTCCAGACCCGCCAACAGCATAGCCGCAAAAGCCAGATAAGGGTTCGCCGTGGAGTCCGGCGTACGGAATTCGATCCGGCAGCCCTTTGGCGTTACTGCCGCAACCGGGATGCGCACGGCTGCGGAACGGTTGCCCTTGGAGAAGACAAGATTGACCGGAGCTTCATAACCAGGAACAAGACGCTTGAACGAGTTGGTGCTCGGGTTGGTCAGCGCGATCAAAGCCGGTGCGTGATGCAGGATGCCGCCAATGTAGTACATGGCTGTCTCGCTCAGGTTCGCATACGCGCCTTTTTCATAGAACAGCGGAGTATCGCCGTCGAAGATCGATTGGTGTACGTGCATACCGCTGCCATTGTCGCCGAACAGCGGCTTCGGCATGAAGGTTGCAACTTTGCCGTACTGCTGTGCTGTGTTATGCACGATGTACTTGTATTTCAACAGGTTGTCAGCTGTCTTGGTCAGAGCATCAAAGCGGAAGTTGATTTCCCCTTGTCCGGCTGTAGCAACCTCATGGTGATGACGCTCAACGCGCAGGCCGGATTCAACCAGCAGGCGTACGATCTCACTGCGGATGTCCTGCTGCTTGTCAACAGGCTGTACAGGCACATATCCGCCCTTATTGCGAATCTTGAACCCCAGGTTGCCGCCTTCTTCTTTCCGTCCTGTGTTCCAGGCCGCTTCTTCGGAATCTACTTCATAAAAAGAACCTTGCTGGCCGCTCTCATATCGCACATCGTCAAAAATGAAAAATTCCGATTCCGGTGCAAAGAACGCTGCCGTGCCAACTCCAGTGGTTTGCAAGTATTCCTCTGCTTTCTGAGCAATGCCGCGCGGATCGCGGTCGTAGCGCTCGCCTTCAGGAGTGAAAATGTTGCACATGACGTTCAAAGTAGCGTGCGCTGTAAATGGATCGACAAATACAGATGCGGTATCCGGCATCATAACCATATCGGACTCTTCAATGCCGCGGAAACCTGGAATCGAGGATCCGTCGAAGGCTACCCCAACCTCAAAGGTTTCTTCCGAGACTTCACTAGCAGGTACTGTAATGTGATGAGCTTTGCCGGACAAGTCGACAAAACGGAAATCTACAAATTCAATACCTTTTTCCTTAATGATGCTCATAACGTTTTGAATTGACATGGTAATTCCTCCTAAATTCCGAACATTAACCTCGCTTGAGCAGGCAATCGTTCAAGTTTTTGAACTTTATAGACGTTATTATAAAACGATGCCTTCTCCTGCGTCAATACTTATGTCAGGTATTTTTTATATCTATGTTAGATATCCTTACACATTGGAACATGTCCCTTCCAGCACATCCAAAAAAAGAAAAAAGGTTGGGCAGAAGTAAATCTCTGCCCAACCTTTATGATGAATATCCGATCTAGTTAGAACCCGCTCCAAACCTTATCGGCCGGCGGCGGCCAGTTCATCCTCTGTCAGCCAGCTCGCCTCATCCGCTCCGCGCACGATACGCTGTTTCGGCGTATCGAACTTCCGTCCGAGCACCTCGGCCAGCTTCTCCAGATCGACGAGCAGGTTCGCGAATTGATCCGGGAAGAGGGACTGCACGCCGTCGCCTGTCATGGAATTGTCCGGATCATTGTGCATTTCGATGATCAGCCCATCCGCTCCAGCCGCCACCGACGCCCGGCACATCGGCTCAACCAGCTCGCGGCGACCGGTTCCATGGCTCGGGTCTGCGATAACCGGCAGATGGCTCAGCGATTGCAGAACAGGAACGGCAGACAGGTCCAGCGTATTGCGGGTATAGGTTTCGAACGTGCGAATGCCCCGCTCGCACAGCATGACGTTCGGATTTCCTCCCGCCAGGATGTACTCAGCCGCATTCAGGAACTCGTCATAAGTAGCGCTGAAGCCGCGCTTCAGCAGCACTGGCGTCTGAATCGTACCCAGCTTGCGCAGCAAATCGAAGTTCTGCATGTTGCGCGTTCCGACTTGAAGAATGTCGGCATGCTCGGCGCAAATATCCACGTATTCCGGCGTCATGACCTCGGTAATCGTCAGGAGTCCATGCTTCCTGCCGGCTTCCGCCATCATTTCCAAACCTTCTACCCCGACTCCCTGGAAGCTGTAAGGACCTGTTCTCGGCTTGAATGCGCCGCCGCGCAGCACTTGGCCGCCTGCCGCCTTGACCAGGCGGGCAATCAAATCGATTTGCTCCGGCGATTCTACCGCGCATGGCCCGCCCATGACAACAAGCTGATCGCCGCCAATCTCGACATCCTTAATTTTGATCACGGTATTGTCAGGATGGAAATCCCGGCTCGCCAGCTTGTAAGACTTCGAAATTTTAATGACATTTTCCACGTCTTTCATCGCCCGCAGCTGCTCGGCCAGCGCAGGATCTGCCTTGCCAATAATGCCGATTACCGTACGGTCTGTCCCCTTAGACACGTGGGCTGCGACACCGAATTTCTCAATATGCTGAACAATTTCTTCTATACGCTCGTCAGAAATATGGCTGGAAGTAATAGCAATCATCGTATTCTCTCCTTTTTGCGTTCTGTTGGTTGTTTCTTTCGCACTTAACCGCTTATACGCTGTGACGCTTATACGCTTTTAAGCACTAAAGCAAGATTTTATATTTCCACTATACTTGGACCTTTCCATTCAGTCAAGTGTTAATTTGCCCATCCTATGAAAGAGAATCGGCCAAAGCGGCCGATTCTCCAAATATGGTTATGGCGTCTTCTGCTTCGCTCTAGGCAATAACCGATCCATATCCACTGTTCGTTGCACTTTCCAGGTAGCGGTATTATGCGGATCGAATTGTTCCAAATAAGCGATGACTTCTTTAGTAATCGGCGTAGGCGTCGATGCCCCGGAGGTAACGCCGACTTTTCTGGCGTGCAGCAGCCAGCTCGTCTGGACCTCGGTCACATCCGCGACCCGGTAAGCGCGAACGCCTGCAATCTCCTGCGATACCTGGGCAAGCCGATTCGAGTTGTTGCTGCGCGGGTCACCGACCACAATGACCAGATCGCAAGCTTTCGCCTGCTCCGCCACAGCCTCCTGCCGAACTTGTGTAGCCAGGCAAATTTCGTTGTGAATTTCCGCTGTCGGAAATTTGGCCAGCAGCTTGTTCATGATGTGCCGGATGTCCCATTGGCTCATTGTCGTCTGGTTCGTAATAATGATCCGGTCCGTCTCCAGCGAAAGCTGGTCGATTTCTTCCTCACGCTCGATCAGATGAACATGGTCCGGCGCAATCCCGCAAGCGCCTTCGGGTTCCGGATGTCCTTTCTTGCCTATATAAATAATAGCGTAGCCCTCCGCGGCCTTCTCCCGAATCAAATCATGGGTGCGGGTCACGTCCGGACACGTTGCGTCGACAACGGTCAGCCCTTTGTCCCTGGCGGCCTTCCGCACCTCCGGGGAAACGCCGTGCGCCGTGAAGATCACTGTGCCCTGTTCAACCTTCTCGAGTATTTCAAGACGGTTTTCGCCATCCAGCGTGATGACGCCTTCCTTCTCAAAAGCATCGGTAACATGCTTGTTATGCACGATCATGCCTAATATATAAATGGGTCTGGGCAAGTCTAAATTTTTCGCCGTTTGCATGGCCAGCACCATCGCATCGACGACACCATAGCAATAGCCGCGCGGTGAGATTTTGACGACTTCCATTGACGCTCACGCCTTTCCTTATCGGGCTTCCTCTCTAGTGTAGGCCGATGCCGAACGCTTTGTCAAACCGCATCGGGTGCCGAACCGTCCTGACCGGCAATTGGCAGCCAGATCGTGAAGACCGTCCCTTGGCCCTCAGCTGTTGCCACTTCTACCCGGCCGCGATGCTCGTCGATAATCCACTTGGCGATGGATAGGCCGAGTCCGGTCCCTGCGGTAAGGCCGCGCGAAACGTCGGCTCTGTAAAACCGCTCAAATATATGGGGAACCTCCTCCTCGCTCATGCCGATTCCCGTATCGGCTATCCGCAGCCCGACATGATCCCCCTGTCTAACCGCATCAAGAACAACTGTTCCTTGAGGCGTATACTTGAACGCGTTGTCGATGAAGATGAACAGCATTTGCTGCAAATAATCCTTGTGTCCCCGCACCTTCACATCCTGCAGCGCGCTGAAATCCCCCTGCTTCCAGTCCGCCTGCCGCTCCAGAAAAGCCGCGCGGCGGGCAACATCCTCCACAAGCGGCAGCAACGGCAGCTCTTCGCGCTGCATGCCTTGTCCTGCATCGGCTCTAGCCAGTGACAGCATGTCGTTCACTAGCCGGCTCATGCGCTCTGCCTCTGCGGCAATATCCCGCATCGATTCCAGGAACATGGCAAGCTGCTGTTCAGGCATCTCCTTCGCTTCCGTCCGTTCTTGCCCGGGCTGCCAGCCATCGCTTCCTTCCGGCCACGCAAGCTTAGCCTCTGCCTGATGGCGAGCCCACATCTTCTCCAGCAGATCGACATTGCCGCGAATCGTTGTCAGGGGCGTGCGCAGCTCATGCGAGGCATCCGATACGAAGCGCCGCTGCATCTTGTACGCTTCCTCCAGCTCGCGGTAAATGGTTTCGATCCGGGCCAGCATCCCGTTTATTTTCGCAGTCAGCCGCCCGATTTCGTCCTTCGGTCCATCGTATGCGATGCGGCGTCCCAGGTCATCGCCAATTTCAATCTTGTCTGTAGCCGCGATCACATGCTCAATCGGCGCAAGCGCCTTCCTCGCCAAAAACCACCCAAGCGAAAAGGCCGCCAGTACCGTCACAGCAACGGCAGAAATCAGCATCCAGCGGACCGTGCTCAAAAACTCCCGATGATCCTGGATGAGCACGGCCGCCTGCAGCACCCCTACCAGTCGTTCGCCCAGATACAACGGCTGATGAAAAACGAGAAACGGATAGCGCTGGTTTTGCACCAGCAAGCTGCTTTCCTCGAAAAAACCGCGCTTGCCTTCCTCCAGCTCGTTCAACGTCTCCCTGGTCAATTCCATCTGCACCCGATGCGCCATCGTGTTGCTCGATTGACTCACTTGCATATTCGTCAGGTTCACCAGCCGCAGGTAAATCCCCTGTGTCAAAAATGTATCGCTATCATCCAACTGCATCAAAAAGCGCACGCCATTTGGCGTAATGACGCGGGCATACTCCAGCCTAGTCCCAACCTCATTGACCTGTCTCGTCAGATTGTCCTCATATTGCTTCAACGACGAGTGCTCAAGAAAAAAGTACAGGGCTGTGCCGAACACAATTAAGGTGACGGCCAGTACGCTGGTATACCAAATCGTCAGCCTCATGCGAATCGTCATGCTGTCATGCTTCCCCTCTCAGCACATAGCCGGCTCCCCGCACCGTTTGAATGACACGCTTGCCGCCGTGCTCTTCCGTCTTTTGCCGCAGCATTGCTACGTATACCTCCAGAACATTCGATTCTCCGCTGTAGTCATAGCCCCATATTTTTTCCATAATGATATCGCGCGCCAATACCCGGTTCGGGTTCTGCAGGAACAAATGGAGCAGCTCGAATTCCTTCGTCGTCAGCTCGATCCGCTTCCCGCCGCGAACCACCTCCCGCGAGTCTACATTCATCGCAATATCCTGATAGGTCAGCATGCGCTCCGGCTGCTTGCCGCCGTCCGCGCGACGGAGCAGCGCCCTGACTCTAGCCAGCAGTTCTTCCAGCGCGAAGGGCTTGACCAAATAATCATCTGCGCCCATATCCAGCCCCTTCACCCGATCTGCCACATCATCCTTGGCTGTCAGCATCAGGACAGGGGATCGGCTGCCGGCAGCCCGAATGCGCCGGCACACCTCCCAACCGTCCATCTGCGGCATCATGACATCGAGAATGATCAGCGATGGATCGCTGTCGATCATCGCTTTCAGTCCGTCTGCTCCATTGCGCGCGGTGGATACCTCGTATCCCTCAAACGATAAGCTGCGCTTGAGCATCGCCAAAATTTTCTCGTCATCATCGATCACCAACACCTGTTCCCGCATCTCACCAGCCTCCGTCCATCCTTTGCCCCCTATTATACCATGAGCCAAACGCTTCCTTCACATAGGAAAAAGCGGGGCCATCCCCGCTTTTTCGTCGCGTTTCCATCCTTCATGCCAATTCAGCTTGCCGCATTTTCGACCGTTCAGGAAGCATTTTGGTCTCCTATGGTTACGACTGTCGTTGCCTTGGTTCCGTCACGAGACACCGTCATTTCGATTTTGTCGCCAATCGCCTTGGCCTGAATGGTCTTGGACAGCTCCTCGGTATTTTTGATCGTCTTCCCGTCAATTTGCAGGATGACGTCATAAGGCCGCAGTCCTGCCATTTCTGCGGGGCTTCCTTCGATGATCGACTGGATGACAACTCCGTCTGTACTGTCCACCTTCAGCTCCCGCAGCCAGCCTTCCTGCAGGTCCGCCATATAAATGCCAATGTACGGCTTCGGAATGCTCTCATTGTTCTTCAGATTGTCCAACACTTGGGTGATCGTCGAGGTCGGAATAGCAAAGCCAATGCCCTGCGCCTGCGAATTGACCGCCGTGTTGATTCCGATAACCTCGCCATTCAAATTCAGAAGCGGACCGCCTGAATTACCGGGATTGATCGAGGCATCGGTCTGCAGCAAGTGCTCGTACTGCCGCGTTCCCTGTGAATCAGGTACGGTAATCGGCCGTTCCTTCGCGCTCAGCACGCCTACCGTCACAGTATGGTCAAATCCGTAAGGGTTGCCGATCGCGACTACCCAGTCGCCAACCTTGGTCTGATCCGCATTGCCAAGCGGCAATGTAGGGAACTCGCCGGAGCCTTCGATTTTGAGCACAGCCAAATCCAAATCATAGCTGCTGCCCAGAAGCTCGGCTTGAACAGGCTCATTGTTATTGTAGTCCTGAATGTACACCCGGATCACATCAGCATCCCCAATCACGTGCTGATTGGTCAGAATGTACCCTTCCTTGTCGAAGATAAATCCGGTCCCCATCCCTGCCGGCTGCAGCTCATCCGCATTGCGCGGAGAAGCTTCCGGACGGGAGAAGAAGAAGTCATCGCCGAAAAACTGGCGGAAGAACGGGTCGTTGAACAAGCTGCTGCCGCTGGACGCGCTTCTTCCCTTTACGAACGTTTCGATCTTGACTACGGCCGGGCTGGCCTGATCTACGATACCGCTAATATCGCTGGGCCGCACGACGTCCAGATTGGCAGTTCTGACCCCGGAGCCGCCCTCGCCGCTGTTCGCAGCCAGCGTGCCGCTGCCGCTGACGGGCGCTGCCCCGCTTGCTCCCCCGTTTGCGCCGCCGGTGAACAAATTGTAATGATCCGCTCCGAACATCAGGCCGCCCATGACAACAGCTCCTGCAAGAAATGCAAGGAACGCGCGCCGGAAGCCGCTCTTTTTCCGGGGCGCGGCGCTCCAGTTCGACTTGGGTCCGGCGGGGTTCGCTTGTTCTGCCGGCGGAACCTCCACGGCAACCTGCGATGAGGGCAGCTCCTCCAATTTCGT
This sequence comes from Xylanibacillus composti, assembly GCF_018403685.1. NCBI lineage: Bacteria > Bacillati > Bacillota > Bacilli > Caryophanales > Paenibacillaceae > Xylanibacillus > Xylanibacillus composti. Next base: position 4,025 of record NZ_BOVK01000056.1, on the reverse strand, counting down.
GAGAGGAGGGGAGATCTCCTGGAGATCGTTCGCATCATGCTTGCTGCTATACGAATAGTAGTGATATTCCCGACGCTCTGGCCTCCATGTCTCCACTTCTGCTTCTGAAACGGGTTCCTCGCTCGGTTGATTGGTTTCCATATGAGATCGGTTCACTTCCGGTTGTTCGCGCTTTTCCGAGAAAAAGTCACTGTAATCACGGTTTTGCTTGTCTTTCTCATCCATCTCCGATTCCTCCCTTTCACCTTGGCTATGTCTCTATCATGCATCGTTTACCTTAAATGTACCTTAATACGATCTAAAAGAAACATAAAAGCCTGACATGCTTCAACATTATGCCGGAACAGCACAAAAAAGAGCCAGTAGTCACGGCCCTTTTTTCTAGCATCCTGCTATAAGAGCAGCGCCTCGACTCTCTTCAAAGCGTGCCGGCCGACCTCGATCCATTCCGGCTCCAGTTCGCCATCCGGATCGACGGGATCCTGAAATTGGTTGACAAGTCCTTTATACGTCATGAAATCCGCTTCCGGGTCCAGCCCCTCGCGATACTCATGGTTTAGCAGGAAGGGCTGGTCAAATCGAATTTCCGTGCGCTGCTCCTCCCTGTCGCCTGCCAGCTCCCCGCTCGTAACCGAGAAGGGAAGGCGAAGCCATACCTTCTGCACGCCATCGAGCGCCCGGTCGAAGGAACCGTGATCGTAATCCCAATTTCCGCCTAGTACAAATTGTTCCTTCTTTAACGCGCGGCTCGCCTCTTCATAGGACATGGTGCAGCCCGTGAGCCTGGAATCCAACGGTATCATCTATCCAATCCCCTTGTCTCGTTTATTCGATCAAAAGCGATGTTTGGAATAGGATGCCCTTCCAAGCGTTTGCGTATACATCCTGTCAGGCCCATCCCTTGCGATGAGCGTATATGGCGAGCTGGGTTCGATCCTCCAGCTCCAGCTTTAGCAGCAGGTTGCTGACGTGGGTTTTGACTGTCTTGATGCTGATATGAAGCTCTTCGGCAATGTCCTTATTCGTCTTTCCCTCTGCAATCAACAGCAGCACTTCCTTCTCCCTTGCCGTCAATTCATCCGGCACCTGCGAGATCCGCTGACGCAGGCCGCGGGTAAGCGCCTGGGAAACATCCGGCTTCATCACAGGCATGCCCGCAGCGGCCGAACGAATTACCTTCATCAGTTCATCGGATGCCATGGTCTTCAATACATACGTATGCGCGCCTGCCTCGATCGCCTGCACGACTTTTTCGTCCTCCAGAAAGCTGGTGAGCATGACGATCTTGGCATGGGGCCGCATTTCCATTATGCGGCGCGCAGCCTCGACCCCATCCATCTCCGGCATCATCAGATCCATCAAGATGACATCCGGCTGCCGCTCTTCCTCGCAGTTCTCCACCCAGCTTACAGCTTCCTTCCCGTTGGAAGCCTCCCCCACCGTTTCAATATCGTCTTCGATCATCATATACGTGCGCAATCCGAGCCTGACCATATCATGATCGTCTACGATGAATACCCGGATGCTCTCATTCGGCTTCCCCATGTTGCCCGTCCTCCTTCATTCCGCTGTCGGTTGCCGGCTGTAATTTGGGAATGCTCACCTTCACCCGGCAGCCTTCCCCGTTCCGGCTGGATATCTCCAGCTGGCCGCCCAGCTTGCCGGCCCGTTCCCGCATTGTAGACAAGCCATGCGAACCGGCGCCTGTCTCATGCTGCACAAAGCCTTTCCCGTCATCCGCAATTTGCAGCAGCACCTGGCTGCTGGTTTCCTGCAGGGTAAGCTTGACATGCTTGGCATCCGCATGCTTCACCACATTCGCCATGCCCTCTTGAATAATCAAAAATAGCTGATGCTCCAGTGCGTCATGAAGCGGACTGCGCAGCGATATATTCAGGCTGCCCTTCAGATTGTTATGGTTGCAATAATCGGGAAACCACCGTTCCAGCGCCTCCGTTAATGAACGATTTTCCAGTTCCAGCGGGCGCAGTTGGGCAATGAACCCCCGCATTTGCCGTTGTGCCGCAAAGGACATGTGAATCAACTGCTCTGCAACAGCAGCAGCCTTCTCCGGATCACGCTCCAGCACCTTCGGTAACGACGAGGCTGACATATGAATCGCAAACAGCTGCTGGCTGACTGTATCATGGAGATCCCGCGCCAGCCTTCTGCGCTCTCCAAGCACCGCCTGTTCGTTAGACTCTGCCTGCAACCGGACATTTTCTTCGCCAAGCGATTGCAGGTGCTTCAGTCGAATTTCCAATGATTCGGCCAATTCATTAAAGTCGTCAAACAGCTTGGCGAACGGGTCCCTCCCGATGGCCGGCAGTCTGGTCGAGTAATTGCCCTTCTGCAGCTGAAAGATGCCTACATACAGGCTGTCCATCCTCCGCTGGAGCTGCTGGCCCGAGAAATAGCCGATGGCTACAGCAATGAGCAATGGCCCGCACCAGATTGCCCAGCGCCACTCGGATGCGTCGATCCATTGCGTTCCATACCGCAAAAAGACGAACAAATAAAGCGCGGACAAGCAGACCGTCAGCAAGCCATACAGCACCAGCTGCCATTTCAAATTAAATCGCGACAGCCTCATCCCTTACCCAACCCTCTGAACCAGCAAGTCACCGATAAATTGGCTGGCTACAATACGAATTCGCTTCTCCGAATAGTCATAATCCGACAACCGGTAGGTGGAATGCTTGAACAATCCGCCCTCATGCCGGTCCAATATGGTCTTGTCTCCGAGAAATGAGGAGGAGACGACCATGACTTCTAATTCCATGTCGTGCGGCACAAACACTTTAATGTCACCGATAAAGGCAGATATCGTCAGCTTTGTCTCGCCGTAAGGAACCTCTGCCTTCGTCAAATCCAATACAGTGTCGCCAATGAAGTGCGAGATATTCATGTCCTGCAGCTCCCACACATCCTCTCCCAAGTGCAGGTCGCCTATAAATCCGCCGAAATTGCGGGCGTCCGGGTTGTACCACTGCGAGCCGTGCTTTTTCGCCGTGTCCTGGCACTTCTCCTTCTTTGGGCGGGCTTTTGCATCCTCTTCCAATGGCATTGACGCCTCTTGCTTGTCCCCCGGCATAGACGACAAATGATCGTCTTTGAGAAAATCCGGCTCCTGTCTCAATCGCTCCAGGTCGATATCGCTGTCTTCGTTAACCCAATCCTGCTGCATGCCGACTTCATCTTGATTGGCCGCATGCTGCTTTTTCCAATCATGACGCTGCTGCTTCCATTCGTGCTTCTGCTGCTTCCATTGCATCTTCCATTCCTGCTGCTGACGCTTCCACTCCTCTTTGTCCCAATGCTTGCTCCCGCTGTGCTTGTGGGAAGACGGACGGAAGATCATCTGAAGGCCAACCAGGATCAGAACCGCTGGAATGGCATACATAATCAAGTCGCCAAAGCCAAAGTGAAGCAAATCCAAATTTCTTCCGAGAAAGTAAAGGCCGAGTACGATATAGATCAAGTTCCAGAAGATCGATCCGTCGAACCCATCATGCCATCTCCTATGCTGAATCATGCCGGCCAGCCCGAAGTAAATAAGGATTAAGGGCCAGTAGGTCTTGAAAATATAGCCGATATTTATATCCAATCCATAGATGCGGTTCACCAGAAAAATGCCGCCAATCCCGATCAAAAGCAGTCCGATGAACACCCGATTCCAATAGTAACCATTCATAGCTGAGCCTCCTTCATCTATAGTCAGTGTATCGTTTTTGCTTCTTTTAGAAAAGAAGGCCCCGGCAGTAATTTTTACTCGGTCTCCAGACGGAGAACATCTCGCCATGTGGCGTGAAGCCCGAAAGGGATCGTTGCGCGGCGTGCCGGCCTCATGAGCACAACCCGGAACAAGATCGAGTAGGAGGGGGCGGCTAGCCCCCGTCCTCTCACACCACCTAGCATGCGGGTCCGCACTAGGCGGTTCCGTAAGGTTGACGAAGTTCCAAGTAACGAGAAAGCAAACTCTTCAGCCCTTTCGCTTCCCAGTAGGAAGTTGGAAGGGCATTATT
>NZ_BOVK01000055.1 GCF_018403685.1 Xylanibacillus composti | reverse complement strand
CGTGCTCGGCATGAGGGAGCCGAAGCGGACGACCACGGCCATGCGCATGAAGGAGCCGAAGCGGACGATCATGGCCATGAGCATGAAGGAGCCGAAGCGGACGATCACGGCCATGAACATGAGGAAGATGCGCATGGACACAGCCATGGTCATGACCACGATCACGGAGGTTATGATCCGCATGCCTGGGTAAGCCCGCTGTCTGCCAAGAAGATGGCTGAGCAAATATTGCAGGCGTTGATTGAGGTTGATCCCGATCATGCTGAGGACTATCGGGCGAACTATGAACAGATTGCGGCCCAGTTCGACGAATTGGATGAAGAGCTCAGGGCAATCATTGCAGCGGGCAATCGCACCGATATTGTCGTTTCCCATCACGCATACGGGTACTTGGAACGGGATTACGGATTGGTGCAATTGGCTGTAATGGGCATTAGCCCGGAAAGCGAGCCGACTCCGCAAGACATGAAGAACATTACTCAATATGTTCAGGAGCACGGGGTGCAATATATTTTGTTCGAGGAGCTTGCCTCCCCGAGAATCGCGGAAATCTTGGCCCAGGAGGCGGGTGTCGAAACTTTAGTGTTCAACCCGGTGGAGGGATTGACCGAGGAGCAGGAGAAGGCCGGCGAAGATTACTTCACTGTCATGAAACGGAATTTGACATCATTAGAGAAAGCATTACAATAAGATAAGATTATTACGCGCAACATCCTAAAGCGGCATGCATTCGAGGAAGACCGGCAGCATGAAGGCGTACAGACACACTTTGGAGTGAGCGTAAGGATGAAGGAGAGAACTGCAATGCAATCCAGCTCGCCATGCCATGAACCAATCGTAACCTTGGAGCATATTTCGTTCGCGTACGGGCAGCAGCCCGTCCTGCGCGACTTGACGTTTTCTGTCTACCAGCGTGATTTCGTAGGACTTATCGGAGCGAATGGCTCCGGCAAAACGACCCTGCTGAAGATGATAGTCGGACTGCTGAAGCCGGATCTCGGAGAGATTCGGCTTTTCGGCCAGCCGATCCGCCAGTTTCGGGAATGGAACAAAATCGGCTATGTGCCTCAGCGAAACCAGCTGAACCCGCTGTTCCCGGCCACGGTGCGTGAGGTAGTACTGTCGGGGCTGTATAATCGCAAAAAAATGTTCAAGCTTGTCACCAAAGCAGATCACGCTAAGGCGGACGATGCTCTGAATGCATTAGGCATTGAGGATCTTGGCAACCGGCTGATCGGCAAGCTGTCCGGCGGGCAGCAGCAGCGAGCGTTTCTGGCGCGCGCGCTTATCAACAACCCGCAGCTGTTGATTCTTGACGAGCCTACAGTTGGCGTGGATGCAGAAACCCAAGAAGGGTTCTTTCAGATGATCAAGCATATGCATCAGAAGCACAACATTACCTTCCTGCTCGTATCCCATGACAGGGATATGATGAAGGCATACTTGGGCGATGAGCCGGCATACAAGCATGGACGGATCGGCTTCCATGTGCGGCATTCCCACGATCTGGAGGATTGCTCGCAAGAAGATTTGACCCATGGCCTTCGCGATTATCATAAACAATTGGCGGAGAGCAGTGTATAGCGTAAAGCTGGACGACTTGCGCCTGGGAGAAAGGAAGATGACGGAAAGTGGACATATTTGCATATGATTTCTTTCAGCGGGCGCTGATCGGCGGCATTCTGATTGGACTGATGACGCCGCTCATCGGCACGTTTGTTGTGCTGCGGCGCCTGTCGATGATCGGCGATACGCTTGCCCACGTCTCCATTGCCGGGGTCGCGCTGGGGTTTCTGATCGATGTGTATCCGCTCGGCATGGGACTGGTTTTTGCGGTAGTAGCCGCTTTCGCCATAGAGAAGCTCAGAAGAGCGTACAAGGGTTACGCTGAGCTTTCGATTGCCATCCTTCTGTCCGGCGGAGTCGCGCTCGCTTCGATCTTGTTCACGTTGGGCAAAGGCTTCAACATGAACGTGAACAGCTATTTGTTCGGCAATATCTTATCGCTCAGCAAGTCTGATCTCGTGCTGGTCACGGTCGTTACCATTGCAGTGCTAATTGCAGTGCTCGTGCTGTTCAAGGAATTGTTCTTGATGGCGCTGGACGAGGATGCGGCGAGCGTGAACGGATTGCCGCTTTCGCTGTTGAATATACTGACCATCGTGCTTACTGCCCTTGTGGTTAGTGTGGCCATCAAGATCGTAGGCGCGCTGCTCATTTCGGCGCTTCTGACGATACCTGTTGCTTGCAGTTTAGTATTTGGCCGTGGTTTTAAGCACACGGTTCTCATATCTGTATTGATTTCGGAAATTGCGGTCATTGGCGGATTAAGCATTTCCGGCGTATGGAACCTTGCCCCGGGAGGAACGATCGTCATGCTGCTCATTGTCATGCTGATGCTCTTGCTTCTGGCAAGGCGCAGCCTGCGGGTTTGACCTGCCGCTATCAGTTGTGTATGGTTTAAGGGACAGGTAAACGGAAAGGGGAAGGGAAATCATCATGGAATTGAACATTTGGGTCGCGTTTTGGGCAGGACTGCTCTCCTTTATTTCTCCATGCTGTCTGCCATTATATCCCTCATACTTATCATACATTACGGGTGTGTCCGTCAGCAGTCTGAAGACAGACAAATCAGCGCAGGTTCGGACGAAGCTGCTGCTGCATACGCTTTGTTTCATCATCGGATTCTCGATCGTGTTCTACACGTTCGGCCTGACAGCCGGTCTGCTTGCGGAGACGTTCCTCGACAGCCGGTATCGTGATTTGTTCAGCAAGCTCGCCGCCGTGTTCATCATTGTGATGGGCTTGATCCTGCTGGGCATCTTCAAGCCGCAGCTGCTGATGCGGGACGTGAAGTGGCAGGTGCCTGACAAGTTGAAGAAGACCGGCTACATTGGCTCGGTCTTCATCGGCATCGGCTTTGCGGCTGGCTGGTCGCCGTGCATCGGGCCTATTCTTGGCGCAATCGGCGCGCTCGCCGCAACCGAGAAGGGTACATGGTTTCCGCTCATTACCGCCTATACGTTGGGCTTTGCGATTCCGTTTTTCCTCGTAGCCTTTTTTCTCGGCTCTACCAAATGGCTCATCAAGTTTTCAGCGCCACTCATGAAGATCGGCGGCGCGGTCATGATTATAATGGGCATATTGCTATATACGGGACAGCTTACCCAAATCACCATCCAGCTTCAGGAAATAACGCCGGATTGGCTGCGCAATTTGGGCTGAGCCAGACGGGAATTCCGGCCGCTTGCACGCTTGGCGAGGGCAGACTATGCTGCTCAGCAAGCGGTCTTCTGTCCGCTTATGTGAAATACTCAATGCGCGCCTCGGGGAAGTGGGCAAAAATTTGCTCGGTAATGAACTCCCTCAGCGCCTCCGCCTGCTCGTTTGGATAAACGTATTTTCCAATGCCGTACCGCCCCCATTTGTACTTCCGCTTCGCCTCATCCATCTCCAGCTTGGTTTTCGGATAGCGTTGTTCAATGACCCGCTTCGCTGTTTTTGTGAAGCGGTGCTGAATCAGCTCGAACGTCAAATCGTTCTGCGGGGTCACCTGTACTTGCTCCCTCAGTTTCCTGAGCAGCTCGCTGTACCCTTCTTCCCATCCATCAAACCCAATAATAGGTGCAATAATGAACCCGAGCGGATATCCGGCCCCGGCAACCTTGCCTGCGGCCTCGATGCGCTCCTCCAATCGGGATGTGGCCGGCTCGAAGTTGCGTATGACATAGTCCGCATTGACGCTGAATCGGATGCGGGTGTGACCGTTGTGCCTGGCGTCGAGCAGCGAGTCGACATGATGGTACTTGGTGACGAACCGCAGTCTCCCAAGCGGCTGATCGGCCATAAATTCGATCAGCCGTTTCAAGGAACCGGTAATAGGCTCGAGACCGACAGGATCAGACGTACAAGCTGCTTCGAAGCGCGTAATTTCCGGCTCCCGTTCGGCGATGTACCCTTGCGCCGCTTCCAAAATTTCATCGATGTTGACATAAATACGGACATAAGGCTTGGCGCCCAGCGTCGTCTGCAAGTAGCAGTAATGGCAGTGACCCATGCAGCCAGTACCGATCGGGATGGCGTATTCGGCGGAAGGCTTGGACGTGTCGAATTTCAATGTCTTGCGTATGCCGACGACTAAGGTGCGCTTGGCGATTTTGTATTTCTCCAGCTCGGATTCGCCCGGCAGATTCGTGATCCGGTTATGCGAGGAAGTCATGCGAATCGGAATGCCCTGTTCCTGCGCCCATTCATGTATGCGCTTCCCCATTGCATAGTCCAGCGCGGCTGGCTCGAAATAAACCAAATCGGGCCGAAAAGGCTTCGTCCCGGCAGCCGGGCGCCGCTCCAACGTGGAGGTTGGCGTCATGTGTTGGCACTCTCCTCTCTTCAAATAATGTTACCGCCTTACAGTAGTATGGAGGCGAGAAGGTTTGCATAACCTGTGGGAATCGCTGGTTGGAATTGCTCGCTCGGGAATGCTCGCCAACGGCTTGCGAAGGAGGGGGAAACCGTGTATGATTACGTGTAGAAAAAAGAGGGAGGACACGCGAATGGCTGCCACACCGAGTATGGAGGATTATTTGGAGCGTATATATCAGCTCATTGATGAGAAGGGATACGCCCGCGTCTCCGATATTGCAGAAGGCCTTGAGGTGCATCCTTCGTCTGTAACCAAGATGATTCAAAAGCTGGATAAGGACAACTACGTGGTCTATGAGCGTTACAGGGGGCTGATTTTGACCTCCAAAGGCAAGAAGATGGGCAAGCGCTTATTGGACCGTCATCATATGCTGGAAGAACTGTTGACACTTATTGGCGTGCCGGAGGAAACGATCTACAAGGATGTTGAAGGCATCGAGCATCACCTCAGCTGGGATTCCATTACTTGTCTGGAGGCGCTCGTGGAATATTTCCGCAGAGATCCGTCGCGAAGCGCACAGCTGGACGCGATACGAAAGGAACTGGAAACGGAATAAAGGGAATCTTCATGCGAGCAAAGGGCGGACTGCGACCGTAACAGGTTGGGGCCGGCCTTTTTTTTGTCTGGCATCCTTCTCGCGGCCATAGACGGATTCGGATGAGGAATGGTGACAACCATCAGCAGCATAGTAGTCAAGGAGAGAACTTTTCATTGCCGGGACAAGACTGCCGCAAGGGACGAACTGTGCTTGTCTTGCGAAATCGGCTGCGAAAACAACCTTCATGGAGGGGAGGCCGTTGCCTATTGAGGCCGAATCAGCGAAAGCAAAAAATTGCGGTTGCCATCATCCACGGAATGGGGCGACAGAAAGAAGATTTCGCTGCCGAGCTGAAAGTCCGGCTGGATGAATCCGTTGCCGGCTGCTTCAAAAAGCGCGGCATGAAGCCCAGAACCGACGATTTCGTTATTCTCCCGATTTATTGGGCGCATATTGCGGATCGGATTCAAGACGAATTGGAAATCAGACTGGAGCTGGACGTCCTTGCCTGGAAGCGGCTGCGGAGCTTTGTCATCGGTTATTTGGGGGACGCGATAGCCTATCAGATGCCGCTTGCGCGCAATCAGTTTCTCGTCGATTCGATCCACCTTGAGATGAAGAATAAGCTGGCCAAACTGGCGGCAACATGCGGGGATTGCGCACCGCTGTGCATTATCTCGCACAGTCTTGGCACGGTGATCAGCAGCGAATATTTCAAGTCCGTCCAACAAGCGCGGGCGAGCACAGGGGCTTCCCCGCTGGCAAGCGGGCGCACGCTGGCCTTGTACTACACAATGGGCAGCCCGCTGCCAATATGGGCGCTGCGGGAGAAAGACTTCGGCTTTCCTCCAGACATTCCTTCTCCTGGATTGCAGCGCATGTATCCGAACCTGGTTGGGGAATGGATCAACTTCTATAGCAAGTATGATGTCCTCGGCTTCCCGCTAAGGCCGATTAACGACCGCTACCGCAGGAGAGTCAATGTGGACAGACAGATTGATGTCGGCCGCTTGTTCAGCCGTTATACGCCGTTGGCGCATCATTATTATTGGGAGAACAAAACGGTGGTGAGACGAATGGCTGAGGGGTTGGTCCGTGCATGGATCGCCATCAACGGCGCAAGGTAACACATCCGCCCAAATCCGCATAGGGTAAATGGGGTGGTGATAAGTGGTGAGACCCGAGTTTCAAGCAGGCGATATATTGGTTGCCTGCGACAATGCGCTGCACGTGCCGGCCGGGTATTTGGGACATAGCGCCATCGCTGTGGATGGCACATATATGGTGGAAGCGGTACTGACCTTTCCTTACATTCGACTGGTGCCGATTGACCAGTTTTTCTCCGACCATCGCAGGATGGCTGTCTATCGGGCGCGCGACAGCAGGGCGGGAGCGGCGGCGGCCGCATTTGCCAGATGGTATTATGAACAAGCGACGCGAAATTATGAGCAGGGCAAGATTGTTCCGCCATTCTCCTTCTCGCCGGCAATTGCTTTGTCTGATCCATGGACTTCCGTTTACTGTTCCAAGCTCGTCTGGCTGAGCTATTACTATGGTGCAGGCATTGCCTTGCCGAACGATTTCTTTCTTTTTACGCCGGAAGATATAGCTGCAGCCGCCCAATCAGGGGAGTATCTGGTTACGGTATACAAGCATCCGGAATTCCAATTTGTGCTCAATACGTAAAAACGGGCCATTCGTCCAATTGTGAGCTTATCTAGGTGTTTGCCATTTCCACATCCGTCCTCCCCTCATAAGATGTCAATGTGCAAAACGCACGAAATCATAAAGAGGGAGTGACCCATAAATGGCAGGACTTGGCGGAGGTTTGGGAGCAGGATTCGGACTTAATGCAGGACTCGATACGGATTTGTATGTGAATGCGCATGGCGGCGTAGGTGCCGGTGCGCCATCGGTTTGCGGCTATCCCGGTCACTACGGAGCTCCGGCAGCATCGGCTGGGTACGCGACGACAGGATCGATTCTGGTTCTATTCATTCTCTTGGTGATCATCACGCGCTCGATTCGATACGCATAGGCGTTCCAGCTGCGAAAAGGGCCTTGCTCTTTTTGGCAAGGCCCTTGCGGTCGGGCTGCGACTGGCAGCACCGGACATTAATGGTAGCGCGGAGTATCGTTATCGTTATCCTCTCGCCCGGATCCGTCAATGACGCGGAATTTGGCTTTTTTCGCCCGGTGTTTCCGGGAAGACCATTGTCCGGACGAACGTTTCCACCGATGGGGAGGGAATTTGTACAACAGGAATATGGTGCCCAGCACGACGACGGGAATCAGCAGCTGCCTGAGCTGGGATACAATACCGATCACAATCAGTCCGATGATCACATACCAGAAGAGGCGGTCCCGTCTGAACCTCATTTTGCTCCACCTGCCTTTTCCAGTTCCAGCATGCGCTTGAAAGAAGCGATAGAGACTTCCACCTGGTCATCGAACGGCTCCTTGGTAGTCAGCTTCTGCAGCCAAAGACCGGGATACCCCAAATACTTCAGCACGGGGATATCGCGAAGCATGTTCGTAAATTTCAAGACCTCGAAGGAAACGCCAATGACAACGGGCAGCAGAATAATGCGCTGAATGAGGCGATCCCAAATGTTGTCGTAAGTCATCAAGGAATAAATGAACACGCCGACGATGACAGTGAAGACGATAAAGCTGCTGCCGCAGCGATAGTGCAGTCGGCTATGCTTCTGTACATTCTCCACCGTAAGCTCGTCCCCGGCTTCGAAAGCGCTGATGACTTTATGCTCCGCGCCATGGTATTGGAACAAGCGCTTGATAATCGGAGTCATGGAAATAAAGTAAATGTAGAGCAGGAGCAAAATCATCTTGATGAGGCCTTCCAGCAAATTATGGCCGAATTGATTCTCAAAGGCCTTGGCAAACAGCAATTGCTCAATGGCGGGAGGAATCAGGGTGAAGACAAATTTCCCGAATAAGAACGAAAGCACGCCTACTACTGCAACGCCGAGGATCATGGAAAGGCTCCAGCCCGAGTTGGCCGCTTCCTTCGCTTTCTCGACGTCCTCCCCGTTAGCGATCGCTTCCTCTTCCGCGTAGATTTCCGCAGAGAAATTCAAGTGCTGCGCCCCCTTGGCGCTTGATTCGATTATAGCGACAATTCCTCGCAATAAGGGCACTTTCTTCAGGCCGCTCAGTACTTTATTTGGCTTTCGAGGGGCCTCGTAAAATTCTATCGCATTCGTGCTCTTGCGGCGCACAGCTGTCACATTCACAGTCGTTCCTGCGAACATAACGCCTTCTATAACAGCTTGGCCGCCGTAGGCCGGGCATTTTTTCGATTCGGACAAACTCGACACTCTCCTTAATGATAAGTTCAACTATCTACCATGTTTACTGGGAAAAACGGTTATTGCTCTATTGTATCGAATTTGCCGATGAATTGCTACCGCAAGGGCGGGTTTGCCAACCGCAGGGATAACGGACGCTTCGCTGCGCATAATATCGGATACGTCTTGTTACTACTTGCAAAGGGGTGTTGTCGCATGCACGCGAACAAGCAGACCGTACACCACACGAACCCGTGGCGGTTCGCCTTGCAGATCGGTTTTTTTGCCGGATTGATCTGGGGAGGCGTCCGGATTGCAGAATATTACTTCAAGTTTACGGAGGTCATACCGGGTTTTTTGGCCGAGCCGTTCATGAAGCATTCCTTCATCGCTTCCTGGAGCGGGCATCTGTTCGGCTGGGGGGTGTTCACGGTGTTTTCGATTGCTGCGGCGTTCATATATGCAGCGTTCTTTCGCAAGATCAAAGGTCCGTGGTTCGGCCTTCTATACGGAGCGGCGTGGTGGCTGCTTCTCTATCTGCTGATCGGCCCGTGGACAGGCATGATGAAGGCGTTCAGCGAGCAAACGCCGAATACGTTAATTACGGACAGCTGCTTGTTTCTTGTCTGGGGCCTCTTCATAGGGTACAGCACGGCGTTTGAATTTACGGATGAACGTTTCCGCGAACCGGTGGAACAAGCCGGCTGATCCAGGCATTCGCTGCGCCCGGAACATCGAATTCGCTCTTTACGCTGTTAACAATCGGCATGCAATATGATAAAATACGCCTGTAAAATATAGCAGCAGGGCTGCTTACTTATACGGGCGGGAGTGCAGTTGCTGCCCCGAGGGGGAAAAGAGGAGCATGAAGCAAATACTTGTGCTGCACGGGCCGAACTTGAACATGCTGGGCGTGCGGGAACCCGGCATATATGGCGCCGAGACTCTGGAGCAGATCAACATGAGGCTTGTTGAGCTTGGTCGGGAGCTGGGGCTGCAAGTCCAGCATGTTCAATCGAATGTGGAAGGCGAGCTGATTAACCGCATCCACGAAGCGTACGGAAAAGCAGACGGCATTTTGATGAATCCGGGGGCATTTACCCATTACAGCTATGCGATCCGGGATGCTATCAGTGCTGTTGCGTTGCCTGTTGTGGAAGTGCATTTGTCGAACATACATAAGCGTGAGGCCTTTCGCCATGTATCGGTGACGGCTCCCGTATCCTTGGGACAGATATCGGGCTTCGGCGCTTACAGCTACGAATTGGGCTTGCTAGCGCTGGCGCAGCATTTGGCCGGGCAGTCCGAAGGTTGAAGATCTTTAGCCAGTGAAGGAGGCAAAAGCATGACCACGGCACATCGCGTGCAAGCGCTGAGAAAGCAATTGGATGAACGAGGACTCGCCGCCCTGTGGATTACCAGCCCGACCAACCGCCGATATTTGACCGGCTTCACGGGGTCTTCCGGCTACGTGTTGGTGACGATGGACCAGGCACTCTTATTCTCGGATTTCCGCTACCGCACACAGGCGCCCGAGCAAGCGCCGGATTTCGCTTTTATCGAGCACGGACCGCGCATAACCGATACGTTGGCGCAAGTGGCAGCAGAGCAGAAGCTGGATCGGATCGGATTCGAGCATGAACACATGACGGTGGCGCAGCACCGTCAATATGAAGAAACATTGGGATCAGTCCAGTGGGTGCCTGCCGGCGGCATAGTAGAAGAGCTGCGCATGATCAAGGATGAAGCCGAGCTCAAGGTCATGCAGGAGGCCGCCGATTTGGCCGACCGCGCCTTCGAGCACATCTGCACTTATTTGAGGCCGGGATTGACTGAGCAGGAAGTGGCGCTTGAGCTGGAGCTGTTCATGCGCAAAGGCGGAGCATCCTCCGCTTCCTTTGAGACGATCGTCGCGTCCGGCGAACGGTCTGCGCTGCCGCACGGCGTGGCCTCGGACAGAGTCTTGAAGAACGGCGAGTTCGTAAAAATGGACTTCGGCGCCTACTATCAAGGCTACTGCTCCGATATAACCCGGACGGTCGCGCTGGGGCAGCCCGGCGAGCGGCACCGCGAGATTTATGCGATTGTGCTCGAAGCGCAGCTGCATGCGTTGGAAGAGATCAAACCGGGGATGACGGGCCGGGAGGCGGATGCCTTGACGAGAGATATCATTAAGCGGTATGGTTATAGTGATTATTTCGGTCACGGAACAGGCCATGGACTGGGACTGGACATTCACGAAGCGCCGCGGCTTTCGGTTGGGTCCGATACGGTACTCAAGCCGGGAATGACGGTCACTGTAGAACCGGGGATTTACTTGCCGGAATTCGGCGGGGTTCGCATTGAGGATGATATCGTCATCACGGAGACAGGCTGCAGACGTCTGACCCAATCATCCAAGGAATTGAGGATGATCGGGTAGCGGAGAACGGCAGGCCGGAGAATGCCTATTATCGTGATCAGCTATTTTACATAGACGATCCAGTGAATCGATTCAGGAGGGAAAACCAGTGATTTCAGTAAACGATTTTCGCACAGGCTTGACCATTGAAGTGGAGGGCGATATCTTCACCGTGCAGGATTTCCAGCATGTCAAGCCGGGAAAAGGCGCAGCGTTCGTCCGCGCCAAAATCAAAAATCTGCGCAACGGCAACATTGTAGAGCGCACCTTCCGCGCCGGTGAAATGGTAGGCCGCGCACATGTGGAAAACCGCGAGATGCAGTATTTGTACGCCAGTGGCGATGACCATGTGTTCATGGATAACGAAACGTACGACCAAATTACCCTTCCGTCGAGCAAGCTCGAATGGGAGCTGAAATTCATCAAAGAAAACATGAACGTCAATATCGCCAGCTATGAAGGCGAGATTATCGGCATTACGCTGCCGAACTCGGTGGAGCTTAAAGTGACCGAAACCGAACCCGGTGTCAAGGGGAACACGGCGCAGGGAGCGACGAAGGCCGCTACATTGGAGACAGGCTTGACTGTACAGGTGCCGCTCTTCATTAACGAAGGCGACGTACTGATCATCAACACCACTGAGGGCAAGTACGTATCCCGCGCATAGCTTGAAAGCGGAATTTGCTGTCCGCAAGCTTCTATGCTGCAAGCCGACTCGGCTGGGGCATGCTTGTGGAACGCTCCAGGGAGACAGCATGCCTCCAGGCATGCGCGCTGCCGAAGAAATCGCTCCTACGGAATGGGTGCTCCCGATCATCCCATTCGGTAAGAGCGATTTTTTTTGCGTCGCGTCGCTTTCTGATGCAAGCGAGGAAGGACTGTGAGGGGGGAAATACCGCGTGAGGCCGCTGCGGCATCTGGACGATGTGCCAAGGCGGCTATATCGCTTGAGGCGCCAATGATTTTTCGTGGTTCAATGCGTCGGGGTGTGCTATAATTGCATATTGTAAAAACATAAACCGCACGGCAGGGAGTGAGAGTAGTTGTCATTGTTTGTGATGAAATTCGGAGGCAGTTCCGTCGGCTCGGCAGAGCGGATCATGCGGGTGGCGGAACGCATTATTGAGAAGAAGGAAGAAGGGCATCAATGCGTGGTCGTTGTGTCCGCCATGGGCGATACGACAGACGAATTGATCGATCTCTCCCGGCAGCTGAGCGATCAGCCGCCTGCACGTGAAATGGATATGCTGCTGACGACAGGCGAGCAAATGTCCATTTCGCTCTTGTCGATTGCCCTGCATGCCAAGGGCCATGAGGCTGTCTCGTATACAGGCTGGCAGGCAGGCATGACCACAGATGCGACACATGCCAAGGCCAAGATTACCGATATTCAGCCGCAACGGGTGCTGGACTCGCTGGAGGCAGGCAAGATCGTAGTGGTGGCCGGCTTCCAGGGCATTTCGAAGGACGGAGAAATTACAACGCTCGGACGCGGGGGATCGGACACTACCGCTGTGGCCATCGCGGCGGCGATCAAAGCGGATGCTTGCGAAATTTATACGGATGTGGACGGCGTGTACTCGACAGATCCGCGTATTGTCAAGGTTGCGCGCAAGCTTGTGGAAATTTCGTATGACGAGATGCTTGAGCTGGCCAACCTCGGCGCAGCGGTGCTTCACCCGAGAGCCGTGGAATATGCCAAGCATTATCAAGTGCCATTGGTAGTGCGCTCTAGCTTTACTTATAATGAGGGAACACTTGTGAAGGAGGACGCAGTTATGGAGCAGGGAATTGCGGTGCGCGGCATCGCTTATGACAAGAACGTCGCCAGAATCAGCCTGATTGGAGTGCCGGACCAGCCTGGCGTGCTGGCGAAGGTGTTCGGCTCATTGGCTGAGCAGAGTATAGACGTAGACATCATCGTCCAAAGCGGCATTACTAGCGAGAAGACGAACTTCTCCTTTACGGTTTCGCTGACGGATCTGGAGAAAGCCCTGGCTGTCGTGGCTTCGATCAAGGATGCGGTTCCTTACGATGAGGTCAGTTCCGAGACGAATCTGGTGAAGGTCTCGATCGTAGGGGCCGGCATGGTGAGCAATCCGGGTGTGGCAGCGAAAATGTTCGATGTGATTTCGCAGCAAGGCATCAGCATCAAGATGGTCAGCACATCGGAAATCAAGTGCTCCTGTGTCATCGACCAAGAGAAGCTGACAGAAGTGATCCTGGCGCTGCACTCTGCTTACGGCCTGGATACGAACCAAACCGCCTTTGTCGGAGGTCCGAAAGACCGCCGCTAAAAGCCGTATTGACACAAAAAAACAGCTCCCTCCTTAAGACCGCTCGAAGAAACGGTCTGAGGAGGGAGTTTTTCATGCGCTAAAAACCACATATTCATGCAGGCAGCTGCTTGGCTTACTCTTAATGAAATTGACTGAATATAAATTGAAACACCTTCATGAAGACAACGGTGATGCCTGCAGCCATAAGCGGCCCAACCGGTATGCCGCGAAGAAACAAGATACCGAAGATCGACCCGATGACGAGACCGACGATCATTTGCGGGTCGAGTTTGAGCAAGTCGAGTCCCTTGCCGTTCAAATAGGTCGCTGCAGCGCCGCCAGCCAATGCCAGCACGCCTGGCCAAGTCGTCAGGACGGAGGTGACATCCTTGAAAGTGATTTTTCCGCTGGCAAAAGGGACAAGCACTGCCATGGTCAGAAAGAGCAAGCCAAGCTCCAGCCCTCTTCTCTCTATCGCAGGCAAATAACGCTCCAGATGAATCAATTTGACTACGAGCAAAATACAAGCTGCCGTAGTGATGATATGCGAGCGTCCGATCATCCCCACAACAATCAGCACCAGCAATAAAAATTCCCCGTTCACTTCAACGTCTCCTGTCCAGCGTTCTCATCCTGCCGTCAGGCAGCGCTTGGCAAGCAGTTGTCACCCTATCGTTATCAATAGACCGGCATATGGCAGGATGAGAGCTTGTAGTAGAATCATTGCTTGTTTATGTTTATGAATGAATCCGCTATTTAGAACAAGCCTGTCGCATTTGTGGGGGACGGTAGCTTTCCAGAACATGATTGGTCAAGAGGGGCGCGATATCGTAAATATTTCGCTTGGCACAGTACAGCACATCGGCCTTCCAGCCTTGGCGAACCATTCGTTTGGCGTTTGCGGCAGACAGGATGGCTTCCGGCAAGCGCCCTTTGCATTGCTTGAAGGCAAGCAGCATCGCCCTGGCGAAATCGCCCATCTCCAAGCTGCTTTCATGAGCCAGCAGCTCCTCCAGCAGACTGCCTGCGCACAAGCCGTCCTCCAAGCTGAACTGATCCTGGGTGCCGGCGCACACGATCACGATATCCCGCTTGAAGCTGGCAGCGGCTCTGGCGCAGCTGGCAGCGTTCAGCAGGGAGCCGACAAGAATATGCTGAGCCTTGTGCGATTTTTGAATCGCACGCGTTCCGTTGGTTGTGGTCAGAATGATTTTTTTGCCCTTTACTTGTTCCTTCATATACTCGAAGGGAGAGTTGCCGAGATCAAACCCGGCAATTTTGCGCCCATATCGCTCTCCGCCGAGCAGCTCCTCTTCCCGGCCAGACTTGAGCGCCTTCGCCTGACCGACGGTTTCGACAGGGATCACCCCGTCAGAGCCGAATTCGAGTGCAGTAACAATCGTGCTGGTGGCTCGCAGCACGTCAATGACGATGGCGGTTTTATGCAGAAAGTCGTCGGAGCGCGCCTCATTGACCGTTGCAATGACGTCCACCCGCATGACCATCCCCCCCCTTAAGATTCGACGAACGTATCCGAACGCAGACCGCGTCTTAACGCTTCCACAGACAGAATATCCTCCGGCGCGATATTGCCGAGATTGACATGGCGGCCCAACGTCTGCATCATCCATACCTGTTGGGATTTCAACGGTGTCTCCCACATCAGCTTATAGGGGTCCGGCAATCGTTCGACGACCTGCAGCAGCTCCGGGTCCCTGCAAGATCCGCTTTCGTCGTAAAGTCCCGCTCCGCGGCCGGATTCCCTTCCTTCCACAGTGACCAGCTCGGCTCCGCACTCCAGATCCGAATAGACTGTGCGAAGCAGCCCTTCCTGATCGATCACCGAACCCCATGCTTTTTTTCCATATTCCGTGAAGACGGTCAACCCCTCTTTCAGAGCTTGCTTGATCAGAGTGCTTCGCTGCTCGCGATTCAGCTCAATGGTGCCGTCCGATACTTCCAGTCCGGAAAATCCGAGCGCCGCCACAACAGAGAAGAAAGGATCGACCCGCTTTTGCGCCACGGCCACTTCGAGAAAGGTTCCGCCCGGCATGATGGTGATCTGGTGTTGATGGGCAAGCTCGATTTTTTTAGCGATCATTTCGATCGGATACAAGGCAGATGTGCCAAATCCAAGCTTTACTACATCTATAAAGCTCCCTGCCGTTTCCATCAAATCTGCAAACGCCGAAAGCCCCAGTCCCTTGTCGATGACCATGGTTAATCCTCTTGTGCGCGGTTTGGACAGGCGGGAGCCCGACGGATCCGACAAGCGACTGTCCCAGACAACTTGAGAAAGAGATTCCATCATACAAGTCTCCTAACTGTGTAAGAATTCTATGTGATCTTTAGGCAATATATGCAAGGCGTTATTAGTGGGTGAGGAAAAAGCCTAAAAGGAAACAAGCCTGCATAAGGATGATAAGGGGAGGCCTGACCGGCCAATTTTGGAGACAAGAATTCGGGAGTGATTAGCGGATGTTGAACAAGATCGTGATGGGCATGGTCGCGCTGCGGTTGATCTCCGGTACGATCGAGATTATTGCGGCATTGATTATGGCGAGGCTGAACCAAGTGGACAAGGCGCTGCTCGTCAATGCCGGGCTGGCATTCGTCGGTCCCATGATTTTGCTTGCGACGACAACGCTTGGTCTGGTGGGGCTGGCGGACAAATTGTCGTGGAACAAGCTCGCCTGGATTTTGCTTGGGATCGGCTGCATTTTTGTCGGCGTGCTGAAAAAATGACAGCGGCAAGTCTATTAAATGACGGACTGGCATATACATGTCTTAAACCTCGGACAACTTGGAGGGATGGCCATGATAGGTGAGATCGGCCATATGCTGCCGGATTCCATACGGGCGGTCATGGGCCGTGTGCCAGCTGCAACGCTGAATGCTGCGGAGGAGCTCCGCATTCGAGAGAATCGGCCGATGGAGCTTTCCGGCGCGGGACGGTATGGATTCATCCAGCCGGACGGCCAGGTGGTGGACAATCCCGAAGCGGCTTACAGGCCTGGCAGAGAGGAGTGCATCCGCCTTGTTGAGCTCTTGACGAATCACTCCTTGTACGCATTGGAAGAAGAGCTGCGCCGAGGCTTTATTACCGTGCGGGGTGGGCACCGCGTTGGCCTGGCCGGAAGAACTGTGCTGGAGCAAGGGAGAGTGAAGCAAATTCGCGATGTCGGCGGGGTCAACATTCGGCTTGCCCGGCAGGTGCCAGGCTGCGCGCAACCACTGTGGCGCAAGCTGGCCAATCGTCATACGGGCTTGCTGCCGCATATGCTGCTGCTCTCCTCCCCGCAAAAAGGAAAGACGACTGTGATTCGGGATTTGGCGCGCATGATCAGCTCAGGCTCGCCGAGCACGCGCACGCCTGCGAAGAAAGTGGCGATCATCGACGAACGCTCCGAGATTGCAGCCTGTTACCGGGGAGTCCCCGTGTTTGATGTAGGGCCGCGGACGGATGTGCTGGATGGCTGTCCAAAAGCGGAAGGGATGATGATGATGATTCGGTCCATGTCCCCCGAGGTGCTGGTAGTGGATGAAATTGGCGGACCGGAAGATGCCCACGCGTTGGAAGAAGCGATGCGGGCAGGCGTTCGGGTCGTTGCCACCGCCCACGCGGGCAGCCTCGAGGAGGCGCTCGCCAGGCCAGCGCTACAAAGAATTTTTCGCACCGGCGTGTTCGAGCGGCTGGTCTGGCTGGAGAGGGATGGCGGCGGTGATCCGGTCTTTGCATACTTTGACTCCGATGGTCGGCCGCTGGAAGAGATTCGTGCACAGATTGGCGGGTATCGCGTATGCAACTGATCGGGGCGCTGCTAGTGCTGATAGCAGGTCTATGGGCTGGCCTGCACATGGCCTCGCGGTATGCGAATCGTCCAAAACAGCTGCGGCAGCTCCGCCACGCGCTTCAGCGATTGGAGACGGAAATCGTGTACGGCTATACCCCGCTGTCCGAAGCGTTCGCCCGGCTGGCCATTCATGCTGCTCCGCCCTTCGCTTCCTTGTTCGAGCGGATGTCGGCGTCGCTGCGGCAATCGGGGAGCGGATCGGCGGCGGACTGCTGGGAACGCGAATGGAGCCGGGCTTGGGAATATACCGCACTGCGGGCCACGGACAGAGAAGTTCTGCTGCAGCTCGGCAGAACGCTGGGCGTTTCGGATCGGGAAGATCAGATGAAGCACCTGCACCTGGCGATGCGGCAGCTGCAGGCCGAAGAAGAGACGGCCAAGGAAGAGCAAGCGAGATACGAGCGAATGTGGAGGAGCTTGGGGCTATTGGGCGCGGCGCTGATCGTGATTCTCATGTACTAGGCTAGAGAGGTGCGGATGCGAGATGGATGTGGAAATTAGCTCGATCTTCCAAATCGCCGGCATCGGCATTGTCGTAGCGATGCTGCATACGGTCTTGAAGCAAATGGGCAAGGAGGACATTGCTCATTGGGCAACGGTAATCGGGTTTGTGCTGGTGCTCTTCATGGTGCTAAGGATGCTGGAGGATTTGTTTCAGGAGATTAAAACGATTTTTTTGTTTCAGTAGGTGACGGCCTTGGAAATGATTCAAATTGTGGGAATCGGCCTGATTACCACGGTGCTGGCGCTGATTCTGAAGGAACAAAAGCCGGTATTCGCCTTCCTGCTGGCCCTGTTCGCCGGAATGATCATCTTCTTGTTCCTGATCGGCAAAATTTCCGCCGTCATCGATGTGCTGGAGAATATGGCAGCGCAATCGGGTGTGGACATGATCTTCTTCCGCACCATTCTGAAAATTATCGGAATCGCGTACATTGCAGAATTCGGGGCACAGATCGTGCGGGATGCCGGACAGGAATCCGTAGCTGCGAAGATTGAGCTTGCCGGCAAAGTGCTGATTTTGTTTATGGCCATTCCGATTATTACGGTCATTATGGAAACGGTCATGAAGCTGATGCCCGGGTGAGGAAAGTAGGAGGCCGACGATGAAGCGACGATGGAGATTGGCCGTGCTGGTGCTGCTGGCGCTGCTGGGGCTGTCGGCCTTGGCGGCTGAAGCTGCACTGGCCGAGCCGGAAGAAGCAGAGAACGGCATCCGGGCGAAGCTGATCGAACAGCAGGCCAAGCAGCTGCCCACCGATAAAGTGGAAGCTTATTGGGAGAAGTTGATGAACGAATACGGCGAGCACCTGCCAGGCAAGGAACCGCCGACATTGATGGAGATGATTGTGCCCGGCGGAAATGGGTTGAGCGCGAAGGAAGTGCTGCAGGGCTTGGCGCACATGCTCCTGTTCGAAATTGTATACAACGGCAAGCTGCTCGTAACGATTGTCATTCTGACCATATTCAGCATGTTGATGGAGACGCTGCAGGGCGCTTTCGAGAAGCCGAATGTCAGCAAGATCGCTTACGCCATCACTTATATCGTGCTGATGATCATAGCCGTGAACAGCTTCAGTGTCGCCATCGGCTACGCGAAGGAGGCGATTGGCGGCATGGTGCACTTCATGATTGCGATGATCCCCTTGCTGCTGACGGTATTGGCCTCGATGGGCAATATCGTAACCGTTTCTGTCATGCATCCGCTGATCGTATTCATGATCCATACGATCGGCACTTTGATCTACTCGGTCGTGTTTCCCTTGCTGTTTTTCTCGGCAGTCCTGCATATTGTCAGCTCGCTGTCAGATAAGTACAAGGTTACCCAATTGGCAACGCTGCTGCGGAATATCAGCGTGGGCATCTTGGGCGTATGCCTCACTGTCTTCCTCGGCGTGGTGTCCGTTCAAGGAATTTCCGCCGGAACGACCGATGGGGTCACGCTGCGGACGGCCAAGTACGTCACCGGCAATTTCGTGCCAGTCGTAGGCCGCATGCTCTCGGATGCATCCGATACGGTGATCGGCGCTTCGCTGCTGGTCAAAAATGCAATCGGCCTGTTCGGCGTCATCGTGATCGTGCTGCTGTGCATCTTTCCGGCCCTGAAAATTTTGGCGCTCGCCCTCATCTACAATTTGTCGGCAGCGATTCTGCAGCCGCTTGGGGACAGTCCGATCATGCAGGGGTTGAAGACAATCGGACAAAGCATGATCTACGTCTTCGCGGCGCTGGCATCGGTCGGTTTAATGTTCTTCCTAGCGATCACGATCATGATTGCCGCAGGCAACGTAACCGTGATGATGCGCTAGAATACCCACAACAAAAGTGAAGAGAAGCTCCGAAGCAGATTCAGGTACTTTTGCGGGGCCCGAATAAAACTTGGTTTAGTCCAAAGTCTTGGGGGGAGGTGGATGATTGCATGGTTAAGCGAATGGTTGAAGGAAATCGTCGTCATTGTGCTGCTGGCGGTATTCGTGGATTTGGTGCTGCCCAACCGTTCCATGCAGCGGTATGTCAAGGTGGTGCTCAGTCTGTTGATCCTGCTCGCCATTTTATCCCCTCTGGTCGAGCTTCTCCGTTCCGGGGAGCAGTGGGACGTCTGGCTCCAGCCAGGCGCCGGCGAGAGGATTGGCCAGCCCTTGGCAGGGGCCGGGGAGATGGCTTCGCTGGCTGCCATCTCCAGAGAAGCGGAACAAATGACCGCGGAGCGAAACCGTCAAGCCTTGGAGCTCGCGCAGCTCCGGCTGGAAAGCGCGGTGGCGCGCACGCTGGAGGAATCCTTGGCGATCCGCAAGGCAGACGTATCTGCAGAGCTTCGTCCGGGGGCAAATCCCGAGGAAGTGCTGCTCAAAGGTATGGCCATTCGCCTATGGCTTCGCCCGGATGCGGAGGAAGCGGCGGCGGCGGCGGTCCGCCAGGATAGCAGCAAGCCGGCGGCGATTGCGCCGATTGAGCCTGTAGCTCCCGTTGTCGTTGCCATACGAGAGGAGCCTTCCGCCTGGGCATCTGTCAAGCCCGGGGAGCCGCAGCCAGCTGCTGAAGATGTGGCAGCAGACACACAAGCAATCGATAATGAGGCGCTGCAGCAAGCGGCGCTTGCCTTAGTCGAAGAACAATATGACATTCCGCGCGACAAAGTGCGGATCTCGGTGGATGCAAGGAGGTGAGGCTCCTATGCAGCGATGGCTGCAATGGCTGGAAGAACGATTGGGAGGCGGCCCGAACGGTCGCAAGCGGATAACCACCTTTCGGCTGCTCCTGCTTGTCGGATTGGTCGGCGTGCTGCTTTTGCTGGTCAGCTCCTTTTTATCCGTTGAGCAGGGGGACTTGATAGAGAAACAGTCACCGGCGGCAAGCCTGCAGGGCCAGGGCGGGGGACAGGAGGTATTTCTGAACAGCGGCCAGACGGAACGGGCATCGTCTTTGTTCGAGAATATTGAATATGAATATGAATCGCGCCTGAAAGACTTGCTGGAAAACTTGGTCGGCGTCGGAAAGGTGGATGTGATGGTCACCGTGGAGTCGACTGAAGAGCTGATCGTCTATCGCGACTCACAGGAATCGCATCAGGTGACGAACGAGGAAGACGGCAGCGCAACCAGGCATATTACCCAGGTTACGCGCAGCGGGCAAATCGTGCTGCATGAAGTATCCGGCGGCGAGCGGCCGATTGTGCTCAAGACGCTCCGGCCTGACATTCGCGGTGTGGTGGTGATTGCGGAAGGTGCGGAAAATGTGCAGGTCAAAGCGCTGCTGCTGGACGCGGTGCAAAAAGGACTTGGCGTGAAGCCGCAGGAAGTATCGATTTTGCCGAGAAAGCAGCAGTAACGACGCTTCCATGCGGCGCTAACTGGAATAAACCCTTGGGGGAATTTACGTGGGAGGAATGAAGGCATGAATACTAAAAGACAAACTGTATGGCTCGTCTCCATGCTCAGCTTGATGGTGGTGTTGTCCGCTTATTATTTGTTCACCGAAGATGTGGATGACTTGAACACCGCAACGAATGATGTCATGAATGAACTGGTTATCGAGCAGTCCGGCGAGGCGGGATGGCTGGATGAAGAGTTCGACTGGAGCGAACACGGCGAGGAAACAGCGGCGGCCAACGATGCGGAAGGATTGAAGAGCGACGAAGAAATTTTGTTCGAGATGCAAGCGCAAGCCGTCTCCGGGCAAGCCTATTTCCTGGCTGAGCAGATGGAGCGGGACGGCGCTATGTACGAAAAGCTGGAAAAGCTGACTAAGCTGGTAGAATCCGCTTCCGGCGACGCGCTCGACCAGGCTGTAACCGAGCTGTACGCCCTGGAGGATCAGATGACCAAGATTCAGCAGCTTGAGGCTGAACTGCAGGCGGAATACGAGAATGTGCTCATTTCCGAGGACGGCAACAAGTGGAAGGTCTCCGTACAGGCGAATGACCTGCAGAAAGGCGAGGTTGTCTCGATTGCAGAGCATGTGATGAAGGAGCTCGAAGTGGAGCCGCACGATATCAGTATTGAAATGGTTCAATAACATAGCCGCCTCCATGCCTCAGGGAAACCTGGGGTATTTTTTTCGCTGCATAAAAAAACACTTTTTTGCTTTCGCATTCGGCTGTTCCAGCGGGCATCGCGGCTGAAAAATCGACTATTTCGCCGAAAATCCACATAGGCTAGTACAGAGGTGCCTATGTTGTGATGCGGGTTCTTGTGTTATAATACATTCGTTGAAAAACAAGAGAGGTGTGACGGAATGTTTAAGTTGAGCGAAATCAAAGAACTGGTCAAGCTGGTAGACCAAAGCTCGATCGAGGAGCTGGAAATCGAAAACGAAGGTGCACGCTTATCCATTCGCAAGCCGGGAATCCCCGAGCAGCATGTGGTACAAGCAGTGCCTCAGCCAGCATTCGCAGCCATGCAAGCCGCACAGCCGGCAGCGGCGCCGCAAGCAGCGCCCGCCCAACCGGCAGAACAGCCTGCGGTACAGATCAATGATGATGCTTCTTTACATAAGATAACTTCACCGATGGTCGGAACGTTCTATGCGGCGCCTTCCCCGACATCGCCGCCGTTCGTGGACAAGGGCGACAAAGTAACGCCGAAATCGATCGTTTGCATCGTCGAAGCGATGAAGCTCATGAACGAGATTGAAGCGGAAGTAAAGGGCGAGATCGTGGACGTGCTCGTGGAGAACGGCCAGCTCGTCGAATTCGGACAGCCATTGTTCCTGGTAAAGCCTGAGTAAGCAGGGGGATCGTCATGACATTTCAAAAAATACTGGTTGCCAACCGCGGCGAAATTGCTGTAAGAATCATTCGTGCTTGCCGCGAGATGGGAATCGCAACGGTCGCCGTTTATTCGGAGCCGGACCGCGATGCTTTGCATGTGCGCCTGGCCGATGAAGCCTATTGCATCGGTCCTAAGGCGAGCAAGGACAGCTATTTGAACTTCACGAATATTATGAGCGTGGCGACGCTTACTGGCGTTGACGCGATTCATCCGGGCTACGGCTTCCTTGCCGAGAACGCTGACTTCGCCGAAATATGCGAATCCTGCAATATTACCTTCATCGGTCCTTCACCAGAGGCGATCAGCAGAATGGGTGACAAATCGGAAGCGAAGCTGACCATGAAGCAGGCGGACGTTCCGGTCATCCCGGGCTCGGACGGACTGCTCGCAGATATGGATGAAGCCGTTCGTCTTGGCAGGGAGATCGGGTATCCGATCGTCATCAAGGCAACTGCCGGGGGCGGCGGGAAGGGTATCCGGATCGCCGACAACGAGGAGATGCTCATCCGCCAGATTACTGCCGCGCAGCAGGAAGCCGAAAGCAACTTCGGAAATGCAGGGGTCTACCTGGAGAAATATTTGACCGGGATGAAGCATGTGGAGATCCAGATTATTGCCGACAAGCATGGCAATGTCGTGCATCTGGGCGAGCGGGATTGCTCGGTGCAGCGACGGCGGCAGAAGCTTGTCGAAGAGGCGCCGTGTCCGGTGATTACGGAAGAAACCCGTGTCCTGATGGGTGAAGCGGCTGTAAGAGCGGCCAAGGCGGTACAATATTCCGGTGCCGGCACGCTGGAATTTCTGCTTGGGCCGGACGGGCAATTTTATTTCATGGAAATGAATACGCGGATACAAGTCGAGCATCCTGTTACCGAGATGGTGACGAATGTCGATATTATCAAGGAGATGATTTCGGTTGCAGCGGGCAACCCGCTTTCGATCCGGCAGTCGGACGTGCAGATTAACGGCTGGTCGATCGAATGCCGCATCAACGCAGAGGACCCTGCGCGCAATTTCATGCCGTCTGCCGGGCAGATTCAATTTTATTTGCCGCCGGGCGGACTGGGGGTTCGCGTCGACAGCGCAGCGTATCCGGGCTACACGATACCGCCGCATTATGATTCGATGATTGCGAAGCTCATCGTATGGGGGGCTACACGGGAAGAAGCGATCCAGCGCATGAAGCGCGCATTGAATGAATTTGCGGTGGAAGGCGTGCACACTACGATCCCGTTCCATCTGCGTCTGCTTGAGCACCCGCTGTTCCTGGACGGTAATTTCGACATCAAGTTCCTCGAAGAGCATGATGTGCTCGACCCTAAAATTTAGCCAAGTTTGTCATAATTCCGCTTCGATGCTATATTTATAGAAGTGAGATGAACGTAACAAGCTAACATCAAGAACGAATGAGGAGGTGTCTTTCTTGACAACCATAGCTCCCGACTATGTGAAGACTGACCTGGGCAATATCCAGATTGCGCCTGAGGTTGTGGAAGTGATCGCAGGACTGGCAACGGTGGAAGTGCCTGGTGTAGCCGGGATGAGCGGCGGCTTGGCCAATGGTATTGCAGAATTTCTTGGACGCAAGAACTTGTCCAAGGGCGTTAAGGTGGAAGTGGGCGAGCGGGAAGCGGCCATTGATGTTTCCATCGTGATTGAATATGGCAATAAGATTCCGGAGATCGCCAGTGAGATTCAGCGCAATGTGAAGCACGCCATTCACTCGATGACGGGACTTCATGTCGTAGAAGTGAACGTTCATATCCATGATGTGCATTTCCGTACGGCAGAAGTGGAAGAAGAGGAAACAGCGGTTACAACCCGCGTTAAATAAAGCTGTCGCCGGAAGGCACCCTTCCTTCGCAACGCGGTGCTGCGGGCGACAATTGCAAACACAACCCCCTCCCTTCAGGCAGGGGGATTTCCTTTAGAAGGAAAGGGGACAAGCATGATGACACGTGTCTTGGACAAGCTGCTGCTTTTTGTATTCAGTCTGATCGTGCTGGCGTTCACGGTTATCGGACTCCTGTTGAGCACAGGAGCCGTGCCCGTCGCTGCGGAATGGTTCGAAGAAATGGCGGATTCCGTAACCGGGCAGGCAACGATCTGGACCCTCGGTATTGCCATCATTCTGATTAGTCTCAGGCTCCTCTACATAACGCTCCGCGTTGGAACAGGAGCGCCGCCTTCTATCGATCAGCGAACGGATTTCGGAGATATTCGTATCTCCATGGAAACGGT
This sequence comes from Xylanibacillus composti, assembly GCF_018403685.1. Classification (NCBI taxonomy): domain Bacteria; kingdom Bacillati; phylum Bacillota; class Bacilli; order Caryophanales; family Paenibacillaceae; genus Xylanibacillus; species Xylanibacillus composti. The sequence goes on along the minus strand of NZ_BOVK01000055.1, from coordinate 16,641 downwards.
GGAGAATTTGACGCTGAAAGCGGCTTCGCGAATCAAGGGCGTCAAGGACCTGAAAGCCCGCGTATCCGTTGACGACGCCGGCTTGCAAATCGAAATCCGCGCGGTGGTTGACGGCGACACATCGATTCCGCAGCTCACGGAAGAGGTTCAGCGCGAAGTCAAGGGCCATCTGGAGGAAATTACGGGCATCCCGGTCTCGTTCGTCTCGGTGTATGTGGCGAACATTATCCAATCCCAAACCTTCAAAAGCCGGGTGGAATAGGAGATGCGAACCATGTGGCGGGAACTTTGGACAGGTCACAGAGGCAAGCTGATCGGCGTATGCGCAGGGCTTTTGCATGGATTCCTTTATTTGATCGTCGGATTTTGGGACATGCTGTTTTTTGGCCTGCTGCTTCTGATCGGGTATACCGTCGGCAGGCGGGTCGACAGCGGGCAGCCGATTGTGAACTGGGAGCCGTTGCTGGCATGGCTGAATGAACGCTGGAGACCGTTCAAGTGAACAATGCTAGTCCAAGTGCCGCTTGTTGGTTTGCGGCGCTTTTTTACGGGAACCCTTAAATATATAAATGCGATAAGTGATGAACTACGGTATCGGAGGCAAGCGAACAGGCATGAAGCGAAGAGAAGCGCGAGAAATCGCAGTTAAGAGTTTATACCATATGGATATGAATCAAGTTACCGTCGAGGAAGCGGTCCGTGCAGGGCTGGACGACGGAGAAGACGAAGCCGTGCGTGCCGGCAGAGATTTGGAGACCATGGCTTACATTGCGGGCATGGTTGAAGGCACGTACGCGCGCAAGGATAGCATTGATCGCGTGCTGTCAGACTATTTGACGGGCTGGACGCTGGAGCGCTTGTCCAAGGTGGACCGACAGGTGCTGCGGTTGGCGATGTACGAGATGTTTGCGGCACAGGCCGCACCGGTTAAAGTTATTATCAACGAGGCGATTGAGCTGGCCAAGCATTTCGGCACAGAAGAGTCTGGCAAATTCGTGAACGGTGTATTGGGCAAAGTAGCGAGGGAATATGAGCAAGTCAAACAGAAAATGGGAGAGGGGCAGGCAAATGACAGCACAAATCATTAACGGCAGAGCCGTGCGCGACGAAATATTGGCGGGATTGCAGCAGGATATCGAAACGCTTAAACAGCAGGGCGTCCAGCCTGGATTGGCGGTCGTTCTGGTTGGAGATGATCCGGCATCCAAGCAGTATGTCGGCATGAAGGCGAAGAAGAGCAAGGAGATCGGCATGTATTCGGAAGTCCATGCTCTGCCTTCAACGACAAGCCAGGAGGAATTGCTGACACTTATTGGCCAGTTGAATGAGTCGGATAAGATTCACGGCATTCTGGTACAGCTGCCGCTGCCGCCGCATATCGACGAAAAGGCGGTTATTGATGCGATTCGCGTGGAGAAGGATGTGGACGGCTTCCATCCTGTAAGCGTGGGCAATATGGTGATCGGAGACGACTGTCTGCTGCCCTGTACGCCAGCCGGCATCATCGAGCTGATTAAGCGGACCGGAACGGCAATCGCCGGCAAACACGCAGTTGTCGTGGGCCGCAGCAACATTGTAGGCAAGCCGGTAGCGCTGCTATTGCTGAGAGAAAATGCGACGGTCTCGATCTGCCATTCCAAGACGGCCGATATGAAGGAAATGACGCGCCAAGCGGATATCCTTGTTGTTGCAGCAGGCCGCCCAGGCCTTATTCCAGGCGATTACATCAAGCCGGGAGCGATTGTCATCGACGTAGGCACGCCAGTCGGCGATGTGCAGTTCGAAGACGCTTCGCAAACGGCCAGCGCCATTACTCCGGTACCGGGCGGAGTCGGTCCGATGACGATTGCGATGCTGATGAGCAATACGGTGAAAGCCGCCAAGCAGATTGCAGCCCAAGCTCAGGCGAAATAACGGCGGATAGGGACATGGACAAGAACATCCTCAGTGTCAAGGCACTGACCCGCTATATCAAGATGAGGCTGGAAGGGGATGAACGTCTTCAGCAAATCTGGGTACAGGGGGAAATTTCTAATTTTACGCATCATTCCAGCGGCCATATGTATTTTACCTTGAAGGATAAGGACAGCCGCGTGAAGTGTGTCATGTTCAGCTCTTATAATGCATCCTTGGGGTTCATCCCGAAGAACGGCGATCATGTACTTGCGCGAGGTTCGATTTCAGTCTATGAACGAGACGGCCAATATCAGTTTTATGTCACAAAGATGCAGCCGGACGGCATCGGCAGCCTGTATCTGGCCTTTGAGGCGCTAAAGCGCAAGCTGGAAGCAGAAGGGTTGTTCGCAGAGGAGCGGAAACGCCGGCTGCCGAAGTTTCCGCAAACGGTCGGCCTCGTTACATCGCCGACGGGGGCGGCGGTGCGCGACATGATTACGACCTTGCAGCGGCGCTATCCTCTGGCCGCTATTTTGCTCTTTCCCGTACAAGTCCAGGGGAAGCAGGCTGCCCGCTCAATCGCGAGGGCAATTGAGGCCGTTAATGCGCACGGGAAGGCGGATCTTCTCATTGTAGGCCGAGGCGGGGGATCGCTCGAGGAGCTGTGGGCGTTCAATGAGGAGCCTGTTGCCCGCAGCATTGCCGCGTCAGCTATTCCGGTTATTTCGGCAGTCGGTCATGAGACAGACTATACGATTGCGGATTTCGTTGCAGACATTCGTGCCGCTACGCCTACAGCCGCAGCTGAACTGGCCGTCCCGCACTTGGAAGAGCTGCGTCAGAGTCTTCATCATCTCTCAAGCAGGCTGGATCGGGCCTTGACCGCTCATTATTATGAGCCGGCCCAGCGTCTGGATCGGCTGGCCCAGCGTTTGCGCTACGGCATGGCGCAGCGATTGCGGCAGGCTGAGGTGCGCTATCAGCGCGCAGAGCGCAGGCTGTCAGCGTTTCAGCCGAGCGAGCAGGTGCGGAGCCTGCGCCAACGGCTGGAGAGTCATTCTAAGCAGCTAGCGGGCGCGATGCAGGGGCTGCTTCATCAGCAGAAGCTGCGATTTGTCGGAACGATTCGCCAACTGGATGCACTCAGTCCGCTGAAAGTGATGGCGCGCGGCTACAGCCTTGCCTACAGGGTGTCGGACGGAGCTCTTATGAAATCGGTGCGGCAGGCAGCGTCTGGCGACGATGTCCGCATTCGGCTGCATGACGGGGAGCTGCAGTGCGAGGTCAAGACGATAAGAGAGATCGACAGCGGTATGTAGCGAGAAGGAGGAAAGAATGGTGGGAGAGCAGGAGCAATTGCAGGAAACGCTTACCTTCGAGCAGGCTATGGAGAAGCTTGAGAGGATCGTGGCCAAGCTGGAGTCCGGCGAACTGCCGCTGGAGCAGGCGATCGGCCTTTACCAGGAAGGCACTCGTCTGTCTCAGCTTTGCGCCGGCAAGCTGGAACAGGTGGAGCGTAAAATCGAAATGGTTATGGAGACGGAAAGCGGCTTGGAGCACCAAGCTTTTAATCCAGACGAAATGAAAGGTGAATCGACTTGATGGCGAATCATGCAATCAGCGCTTGCGCGCCAGACGCATCTATTGAATCGTACATCCGGCATTACGCGCAGTGTATAGACATTTCTCTGAAGCAGGCTCTCGCAAGCTCCAACGCGCATCCGAAGCTGCTCGAGGCGATGGAGTATTCGCTCATGGCCGGCGGCAAACGGCTGCGGCCGATCCTCATGATTGCCGCTGCGGAATCGCTTGGCGCGGAACTGGAGCGCATAATGCCGGTTGCCTGCGCTGTGGAGATGATCCATTCGTATTCGCTGGTTCATGACGACTTGCCGGCAATGGACGATGACGATTATCGGCGCGGAAAGCTGACCAACCATAAGGTATACGGAGAAGCGATGGCGATATTGGCGGGAGACGGGCTGCTGACTCATGCGTTCTATATGGCCACTCTTGCCGCCGGTTCAGACGCTGTATCCCTGCAACGTCTTATGCTGGTCATTCGGGAGATGGCCGCTTTGGCAGGCATTGCCGGCATGGTAGCCGGACAAGCGGCCGACATGGAAGGAGAGCAGGGCATCACAAGCCTGGAACAGCTGGAGTCGATTCATCTTCGCAAGACGGGGGATCTGATCGTATTCGCGCTGCGTGCGGGAGGGCGGTTGTCCGGCGCATCGGAGGCACAGCTTAAGGCGTTGGAAAGCTACGGCTACGGCATTGGACTAGCCTTTCAGATTCAAGATGATATATTGGACATCACCGGCGATCCGGCGAAGACGGGCAAGGCCGCGAACAGCGATGAGCGGGCCGGGAAAGTGACGTACCCCTACTTTCTGGGAATGGACGAAAGCCGGAGGAAAATGCATGAATTGACAGAATCGGCGAAGCAGGCCGTGCAGCAGGCGGGTCTTCCCGATCCGCAGCGGCTTTTGCAGCTTGCGGATTATTTGATGCAGCGGGATCGGTAAAATCGAAAACATCGATTCCATTGAGCAGTATGCTTCTCTTGTGATATAATACAATCAACAATGGAGAGTGGCGCAGTATTCTAGTCAGTCTACCGTTTCTGAAGGCGGGCCTAAAAATTCGCCAAAGGGCACATCGATGAAGTTCCTGGTGTTGGCTTTCGACGCCCAGTCGGGGGTTGATGCTGGGAGTTAAGGTTGGAGGGCGATCCGCAATGGCATGCGGGCGTAGACCCTCCTTCCGCGGAGGCCCAAGTGCGTGGTACGGAGTCACCGAGCTCCGCATTACGGCTTGGGGTATGAACCTGCAGTAGCAGGCCTCACTTGCACGGGTTCGCGCCTATGCTAAAACGGTCTGTATGCAGCGTAGCCTGCCTTGAGCGGGGCAGAGGGGATTATAGATGGTAGGCGTTCGCGTTCTTAGGCCAAAGAACCGATTGCTGGATGCTATATGAAATCTGTCCTGCAAAAGAGGCTAAGATTCGGTTAAAGGCTGTTGAGGAAAACTCCTAGACTGTTCACGTACGTGTGGCCTCCCGAGGATTATAGTGTGGACTAAGTGGTAATTCAGTCTGACGTTCGGAGACGGCGTCAAGGCGGGCATAATGGGAAACCGCCATGCTGGTGACGGGATGGCGTCCGCTTGGGAAAACCTACTGGACCTAAGCCACAGTGTTTACTCGGGATGCTGCCACTCTTTCATTATTACATGGGAAAGGGAACTGCCAATTACATGAAATTTTCCTTGCGCAACTCCATTCGATGGAGTGTTTTTATATTTATTTTCACCTTTATTCTAGCTTGCGTATTCTCAGTTTCATCTACAACTGTTCTGGAAGGTGTGGGCTGGGGAATCGGGGTCTTGATCGTATTCTTTTTGGTGCTGGTTGGCATCCTATTCGATATGATGGGGATCGCCTCGGCTGCTGCGCAGGAAAAACCTTATCATGCCATGGCGGCGGAACGGGTCAAGGGCGCGCGGCATGCGATACACATCGTGCGGAATGCAGACCGTTTCTCCAGCATTTGCAATGATGTCGTCGGTGACGTCGCCGGCATTATTAGCGGGGCCGCCAGTACGCTTGTCGTGATTAAATTTTTGGCGTCGATCGACCAGAATGGCGCTGTCGTTACTACAGTGGTCACGGTCGGTTTTACGGCATTTGTCTCCGCGCTGACTGTTGGCGGCAAAGCGATGGGCAAGTCGATGGCGATTCACTACAGCAATCGAATCGTATTGATCGTCGGCAAATGTTTCTACTTTCTCGAGGAGCGGCTGAAAATCCGCATCTTTCAAGTGAGAAAGGCCAAATCGGGCAACGGAAGGCGAGGGAAAACGCATGCTGCTGGAAAACGTGAATCAACCCGCTGACTTGAAAGGGCTGTCCATCGAACAACTAGATATGCTGGCTGCGGAAATTCGGCAATTCCTGATTGAGAAGCTGGCCGCAACGGGCGGTCATCTGGCACCGAACCTTGGTGTTGTGGAACTGACGCTGGCGCTTCATTATTTGTTCGACAGTCCGGTTGACAAGATGATTTTCGATGTGGGCCACCAGGCCTATGTGCATAAGATTTTGACCGGCAGGAAGGACCGCTTCGATACGCTCCGCAAGTACAGAGGGCTATGCGGCTTCATCAAGCGCTCGGAGAGCGAGCACGACGTCTGGGAAGCCGGGCACAGCAGCACGTCGCTTTCGGCAGCGATGGGGATGGCGCTGGCCCGGGATGCCAAGGGCGAGCGCAATCGGGTGATCGCTATAGTAGGCGATGGCGCACTTACAGGCGGCATGGCCCTGGAAGCGCTGAACCATATCGGCCACGAGAAGAAGAACCTGATGGTTGTCCTGAACGACAATGAAATGTCGATCGCGCCGAACGTCGGCGCTTTGCACAATTATCTCGGCAAGATTCGCTCCGACCGCCACTACGTGAAGGCGAAGGAAGACGTGGAGCATCTATTGAAGAAAATCCCGGCTATCGGAGGGACGCTCGCCAAGACAGCAGAGAAACTGAAGGACAGTCTGAAGTATATGCTCGTGCAGGGCGTGTTGTTCGAGGAACTCGGGCTGACTTATCTCGGTCCTGTAGATGGTCACAGCCTGCCGAATCTGTTGGAAGTGCTGAAGCAAGCGGACAATGTGCAGGGACCGGTGCTGGTTCACGTCCTGACGACCAAGGGAAAGGGCTATACCCCGGCCGAAGCGGATTCCTTCAAGTGGCACGGGATCAGTCCTTATAAGATTGAATCGGGCAAAGTCTTGAAATCGGTCGGCGCTCCGCCGATGTACACCGAGGTGTTCGGCAAGACGCTCATCGAGCTGGCCGAGCAGGACGACCGCATTATTGCGGTGACGCCGGCAATGCCGGGCGGATCGGGGCTGCTGGAGTTCGCTGAGCGGTTCCCGGGCAGAATGATCGATGTCGGCATCGCTGAGCAGCATGCCGCCACGATGAGCGGAGCCCTCGCCATCGAGGGCATGAAACCGGTCTTTGCCGTCTATTCCACCTTTCTGCAGCGTGCCTACGACCAGGTCGTGCACGATATATGCAGGCAAAATTTGAACGTGGCCTTTGCGATTGACCGTGCTGGCTTTGTTGGAGCGGACGGCGAAACGCATCAAGGGGTATACGATATTCCTTTCTTGCGGCACGTACCGAACATCGTAATCATGATGCCGAAGGACGAGAACGAGCTTCGTCATATGATGAAGACGGCGCTCGATTACGATGACGGACCGATTGCCTACCGGTACCCGCGAATCAACGGCACCGGCGTGACGCTCGATCAGGAGCTCAAGGCGATTCCGATCGGCGAATGGGAAGTGCTGCGGGACGGCTCGGATGCGGTTATTCTGGCAGTCGGCCCCATGGTGCAGCTTGCCATGCAAGCTGCGGATCTGCTCCAGAATCAAGACATGAATGTGCGCGTCGTCAATGCCCGCTTCATCAAGCCGCTGGACGACGTGATGCTGCGGAAAATAGCCAAGGATGGAAGACCTGTCCTGACCTTGGAGGAAAGCGCCTTGGACGGAGGGTTCGGCAGTGCCGTCCTGGAATTTTTCGTGAAGCATCAACTGCCTGTGCCGTCGCTCCGGATGATGGGTGTTCCGGATTGCTTCATCGAGCACGGCAGCATTTCTGAGCAGCGGAAGGAAGTCGGACTGACCTTGGAGAACGTGGTAGAGCAGGTGCAGGCAATCGTACCGCTCAAGCAGAAAAGGGCGTAGGGATGAAGGAAGAGAAAGAACGGGTTGACGTGCTATTGGTGGAACGCGGCTTGATCGAAAGCCGGGAAAAAGCGAAAGCCGCGATTATGGCCGGCCTGGTTTACTCCGGGACAGAACGGCTGGAGAAGGCAGGCATGAAGATTAGCATTGCTTCCCCGCTCGCGGTGAAGGGAGCTGTCCATCCTTATGTGAGCCGCGGCGGATTGAAGCTGGAGAAGGCCATTCGTCATTTCGGCCTCGCGCTTGCCGGAAGAACCATGATGGATATCGGTGCTTCTACGGGGGGGTTTACCGATTGCGCGCTTCAGCACGGAGTCGGTCTGGTCTACGCGATTGATGTCGGCTACAACCAACTGGATTGGTCGCTGCGCAATCATCCGCAGGTTCGCGTCATGGAGCGTACCAATTTTCGCTACATGCAGCCTGAAGACCTGAATGGCCCTTTGCCTGATTTCGCGGCAACGGACGTATCCTTTATATCGTTGAAGCTGATCCTGCCTCCGATGAAGGCGCTGCTTGTCCGCGGCGGGGAGGCAGTCGCCCTGATCAAGCCGCAGTTTGAAGCGGGGAGAGATCAGGTTGGCAAATCGGGGGTTGTACGCGATCCAGCTGTGCATCGCGCAGTGCTGCTCGACGTATTGAATTTTGCCGATGAGCTCGGCTTGCATCTAAAAGGCTTGACCTATTCTCCCATAACAGGCGGCGAGGGAAATATCGAATTTTTGGCATGCTGGCAGGTTGCGGATGCAGAGTCGCCGGAATCGGCCCAGGCACCATCATCTCCAGAAGAACGGATGCGTCTTGTAGATGAAGTGGCTGCACAATCTGCCGAATTAAAACGCAAAGAAAAAAAGGATTGATTGTCCTCACCTCGAATACATATTCGGGGTGAATTTGTTATGAACGGAATGAGCGATCTGCTGATCCTTCTGCTGCTAGTCGCACTCTGCGGCGGGTGGCTGCTATGGCGTGCCAGGCGTTGGCTGGGCAATGCATCCCGCAAGCCGCCGATACCCAAGGAAGCGTTGGCGGACAAGCCGACGGCGGCCGTTCGGCGAATTCTGGAGGAGCACGGCTACAAGGTAGTCGGCGGGAAATACCGTCAGCCCTTGCGCATCGAAGCAGGCGACAGCGTGTACCAGAGTCGTTATTATGTTGACGGCTTTGCTGCAGATCGTGAGGGCGTGTACGTGGTCAAAGCATCGAAGCCGAAGCTGCCCATGGAATGGACGGGCAGCGCCATTCGCGATCGGCTATTGCCTTACATCGGCATTTACCAGGGAATTGACGGACTTATTTATGTGGATACAGAATTGAAGACGGCAAAAAAAATAAAGGTTGAATGGGACTAGGAGGCGCATCGGGATGAAGGGGCAACGGCATATCAAGATCAGAGAGATCATTAACAGCCGTGAGATCGAAACACAAGACGAATTGGTTAATGCATTGCGGGAGGCCGGATACAATGTAACGCAGGCAACCGTATCCAGGGATATGAAAGAGCTGCATCTTATCAAGGTGCCGCTGGATGACGGCCGTTATAAGTATTCCATGCCGTCGGATCAGCGGTTCAATCCGATCCATAAGCTGAAGCGATCGTTAGCCGACAATTTTGTTCAGATCGATTTTGCGGAGCAGATGGTTGTACTCAAATCGCTGCCGGGCACCGCCAATGCAATTGGCGCCTTGATCGATAACCTCGAATGGCCGGAAATTATGGGAACGATCTCCGGGGATGACACGCTATTGCTCATTTGCCGGTCAAGGGAGCAAAGCGAGCGAGTAGTATCGCAAATTTTGGGTATGCTTCAATAAAGGAGGGGCATTTCATGCTGGTGGAATGCACAATTCGCAACTTGGCAGTGATTGAATCCGCGCATGTTCGGTTCTCCCCTGGGTTTCTCGTTATGACAGGGGAGACAGGGGCAGGGAAATCAATCTTGATTGACGCGCTGAGCTTGATTGCGGGCGCTCGCGGCTCGGCTGATTTCGTCCGGCACGGGGCCAAAGCATGCGAGATTGAATGTGTATTTGAACTTGAGCCTGACCATCCTGCCTGGCGTCAGCTGGAGGACTGGGGCATAACCGCATCACCCGATGAGGCGCTGCTGATACGGCGGGATATCAGCGCACAGGGGAAGAGCTCGGCAAGGGTGAATGGACAACTGCTGAATTTGTCCATGCTGAAGGCGTTGGGCGACACCTTGATCAACCTGCACGGCCAGCATGACCATCAATCCTTGTTGAAGGTAGAACGACATTTGTCCCTGTTGGACAGCTTTGGCGAACGGGACATTGCGCCGCTGCTCAAGAAGTATCGGGCAACGTATTCCGCCTATACAGCCCTTCGCAAACAGTGGAGCGAGCTGGAACAGGCCGGGATGCAAAATCTGCAAATGCTCGATTTGTATAAGTATCAGATTGAAGAAATCGAAAAAGCCGCTCTGAAGCCAGGCGAAGAGAAGGAGCTGGAGGAAGAGCGCCGCAAGCTGGCACATGCGGAGAAGCTGGCCCAAGCTGTTACAGAGGGATATGAAGCGATTTATGGCTCTAACATGGCGCTGGAGCAGCTCGGCAAGGCGGTTGAGGAGCTGGAGGATGCAGCCAAGGTGGACCCTGCGGCATTGGGACCGCTGCTTGATCAGCTTCGTTCTGCGTACTATCAGGTGGAGGACGCCTCCTTCCAGCTTCGGGATTATCGGGAAGGCATCGAGTTCAATCCGGAAAGGCTTGATGCGCTGGAAGACCGTCTGGCCATGATCCAGTCGCTGAAACGCAAATATGGGGATTCTGTTGAGAAAATGTTGCAGTATTTGCAGACGATCAAGCAGGATGTGGAAAAAATCGAGAACCGTGACCAGCATCTTGAGGAACTGCGCGCCCAGTTGGAGCAAGTCAAGGCAGAGCTTCATCAGCAGGGGGCGGCATTAAGCGCTGTTCGGAGGAAGCAGGCCGACCGTCTGGCCAAGGGCGTCACAGCGCATTTGCACGACTTGCAGATGGAACGCACCCGGTTTGAAGTCAGTGTAAAACCGCTGGACGAGCCAGCGAAGGACGGCGCAGATTTGATCGAGTTCATGATTTCCCCGAACCCGGGCGAACCGCTCAAGCCGCTGAGCAAAATTGCATCGGGCGGCGAATTGTCCCGCATCATGCTGGCGCTCAAATCGATATTTGCGGGAATGGACCATATCCCTGTCCTTATTTTTGACGAGGTCGATACCGGCGTGAGCGGCCGCGCCGCGCAAGCCATTGCCGAAAAGATGGCTCGGCTCGCAGAGAACTGCCAAGTGTTCGCTATCACGCATTTGCCCCAGGTCGCTTGTATGGCGGACAGCCATTTCCTAATACAGAAATCGGTGAGCAAGGACCGTACATACACAGAAGTCCGCAGTCTGGACGGATGGGATCGGACAGACGAACTGGCCCGCATGCTGGGGGGCGTTACCATAACAGAGACAACACGCAGTCATGCGCATGAAATGCTGGAATTGGCGGCACAAAAAAAGCGAGGGTGGCATCATTTGCAGTAAATAAATCAAAACAGGGGAGGTTAACTTAAAAGTACATCAGTGACGAACACCTTTCTCGTCGCATAACGAAGAAAAGGGAGCGTGGTGAATTTGTTCAACCGCAAGCGGAAAGGCCTCGGTCTTGTCCTCGTTTTCTTCATGTACCTTATGAGTTTATCCGCCCCGTTTCAGTCTTTTGCAACACTCCCCGATGAATGGCGAATGTTCAGTGGCCAAGACAAGCAATGGAATTTCGCCTTGCCAGTAAGCGGCAAAGTCACTGTGAATGATCCCGGTGTAGTCAAGGTGAACGGGAAGGTCGACGACAGCTTCAAGCTGGAGCTGAATGAGCCGATTTCCTTCGAGTCTGCCTCTATCGGTCAGACAGAGATGGAGCTCAAGCTGTTCGGTTCAATTCCGGTCAAGAAGTGGAAGGTTAATGTTGTTCCAGACCTGCAGGTCATTCCTGGCGGCCAGACCATCGGCGTGAAGATCAAATCCGACGGTATCCTCGTAGTGGGCCATCACCTGGTTACCGTGGACAGCAACACGAAGGTATCGCCAGGTGAAGAAGCGCAAATCATGCTTGGCGATATTATTACCAAAATCAATAACAAGCCGTTAAACGGTGTGTCGGAAGTGGGCGCCATCGTGGAGGAGGCTGGAAAGGCTGGAAAGCCTATCAAGTTAACGATTGTTCGCAATGGCAAAGAGCTGGTCAAGCAGCTGACTCCGGCATTGGATGCAGAAGATCAGGCTTATCGGCTCGGCTTGTACATTCGTGATTCTGCCGCGGGCGTCGGTACCCTAACCTTTTATGCCCCCGATCAAGGCGTTTATGGCGCGCTCGGACATGTGATCACCGATATGGACACGCAGACGCCGATTCCGGTCGGAGAAGGTAAGATCGTCCATTCCAATGTCACGTCAATCTCCAAGAGCCACAACGGCGTGCCGGGCGAAAAACGAGCACACTTCTTCAAGGAAAATAAAATTTTGGGCAATATTGAACGCAATACCGATTTCGGCATATTTGGAAAAATGGCGGAGCAGCCGCATTACGGCTATACGCAAGAACCGGTGCCGGTCGCCTTCGCTGAGGAAGTAAAAAAAGGGCCGGCGAAGATTTTGACCGTAGTGGAAGGCCACAAGGTAGAGGCGTTTGACATTGAAGTCGTGCATACGGCTCCCCAATCGGCTCCTGCGACCAAGGGACTGGTTATCAAGATAACCGACCAGCGCCTGTTGGACAAGACTGGGGGAATCGTCCAAGGCATGAGCGGGAGCCCCATCCTTCAAGACGGAAAGTTGATCGGAGCGGTTACCCATGTATTTGTTAACGATCCGTCGTCCGGCTATGGCTGCTTTATTGAATGGATGCTGCAGGATGCCGGCGTTATGATCAAACCACAGGAAGAAGAACTACAGGCTGGTTAGCCGTAGTTCTTTTTTTTATTCGCCATGCTGTGCTTGATGCCGGAACGGAGATTATGTCGAGCGGGCGTCGAACTTTGAAGCATTATGTAGGAAAATGGAATAAACTATTTATTATAATAGATGCGGCAAAAAAAATAAAGAAAAAATCGCAAAAAAAATTATTCGACAGAAGGAAAAAGATCGTCCATGTCGAATAGTATGCAAAGAGGAAAAAAAACTACATATATCATTGAAGGAGGATTTTTACGTTGCAGAACATTGAGGTACTCTTGGCAGATGACAATAGAGAATTCACTTCTCTTCTCTCGGAATACATTGAGGAGCAGGAGGATATGTCGGTAATCGGTGCAGCTTACAACGGAGAAGAAGTCCTTCATCACATTCAGAATGGCCGCGTGCCGGATGTCTTGATCCTGGATATCATTATGCCGCATCTGGACGGCTTGGGCGTGCTGGAGAAGCTGCGTCAGATGGATTTGCAGCCTCAGCCCAAGATCATCATGTTAACCGCATTTGGCCAGGAGAACATTACACAGAAGGCCGTGCAATTAGGTGCCTCATATTATATACTGAAGCCGTTCGATATGGAGGTTTTGATTAATCGGATTCGTCAACTCGTCAGCAATACCGCTGCGGTGGCCCCAACAGCCCCGGCCAAGGTAAACGTCGTTCCGATTAATAAAGGGAAAAACTTGGACGCCAGCATTACGAATATTATTCACGAGATCGGCGTCCCGGCGCATATCAAGGGATATCAGTATTTGCGAGAGGCTATCTCAATGGTGTACGGCAATATTGAAATTCTCGGCGCAATCACGAAGACGCTGTATCCGGCTATTGCCGAAAAGTTCAAAACGACGCCTTCGCGCGTCGAGCGGGCCATTCGCCATGCCATTGAAGTAGCCTGGACGCGCGGCAACATCGACTCGATTTCGCAATTGTTCGGCTATACGATCAATATCAGCAAATCCAAGCCAACCAACAGCGAGTTCATCGCGATGGTGGCGGATAAGCTGCGGATTGAGCACAAGGTGAGCTGAGAACCATAACATAAGGGGGGTTATGAAAGCCGGGCCAATTAGCGAAAATGTCTTTTTCATAGCAGCTAAATTAAGGCGATAAATTTCCCTTAGCCACTCGAATAAATACCGCTGCTTTATTGGGTTGCCAAACTCAATGAGGGAGTGGTATTTTTTTTTGAATTTCAGCTGGACGATTTTATGTTGTACTGTACTGGTCGAAAGCTTGCGAGGAAAATCCCGTCGGGTCGGTAATATGGCAGGGGGGGCTTGGGCAGAAAGAGAGCGGAAGCGGACGAAAGGGATGACCATACCAGCTTGGATCTGTAACAGTCATCGATGTCCGTTAGAGAGAAAAAAACGTTGATTCGATTTTCTAACAGTCGCCAATGTCCATTAGAAGTCCCAAATCGTTGTTTTACCTGGTCAATTCCGCGCTTACGGTCATCCGTATCCGTTACAAAGTCAAAAAATGCCCCCATGCGCCTGTAACGGTCATCTATGTCTGTAAGAGTTGCACTTTCAAATGGCTGAGTGAGCAGCAGCTTTATGATCCGGCAAGGTCGGATCGCCAGTGACTGGGCGTCAATCCGAGGCTAGTAGGGAGCAAAGTAGCAGCAACCATTTTTTTATATCATTATCAGCTTGAACACAAACGTATGTTCGTATATAATAGTACTATCCAAATCATCGAAGTGGGGTTGATGACATGATAGTGAGAAGAATGGCAGACAGACAGCATCACCATAGAGCCAGTAATAGGCCCGGGTTTTCCGGACAGCATGAGGGGGTTAGAAACCGAGAGAAGCCAGTGTTGGATGAGAAAAGACTGGCGGAATTTGTGAGGGTTATCGGGGTGTCCATGTTCACGGAGAAGCCAGTGAAGATCAAGCTTTTCCGCAATGAAGAGGATGTGGAATTGATCGGCTTGATCGATAAGGTCGCCACTGACTCCAGGCAGCTGAAGATTGGCTTTGAGCATACATATGAATGGATTACATTGGACGATGTGATTGAGATGAAAATCGTACTATAGCCCCAAGCCGAACCTGTGAAACACACGCTCACAGGCATCAGCTTGTCTCATCAGCAGAAAAAAACTGGTCTTATGTTTCCTGGCGAAGCTCGGACAATATCGCTTCACAAAGCTGCTTGTCCCGCTCCTTCATCTGCGGAATCATGTTCAGCATTTCGTTGAAAATAGCTTTGTCTTGCCTCCTGAGGAACTTCAGCTTGGCATTGCGGAAAGCTAGCGTTGTGTTCAGCAAGGACTCGGCGTCTTTCGTCATGTTGTCTCCGGCGGCGCGATTCTGAAAGCGATTTGTTTGATGCAGGTAGTGGACGAGTTCTTTGACGCACCTCTTGTGCTCATACAGCAGTTGAAAAGGCAAGATGCTCGCATAGGATGTATGGGCAATAAGGGCATGGAGGTATTCCTCAAACTTCGCGTATACGCCCAGCCCATATACAGCCTTGTCATTGGACTTCGGCAGCATTTCCAATCTGGCGGGCGTGCTTCGGCTATGCAAATAGTCGCCAAGCAGCTGGTGAATCAGGGATACATTCAGTTCGGCAGCGGCGTCTTCACAGAGCTGTATAATCTTGAGAGGCTTTGTCGGCATGCCTTCAATATGTAGGACGAGATTGCTGTAAGGAATCGTCATGGATTGGAATTGCCTCGTGGTGGTGAACGTGAAGTCCAGTACGTGGTAGACCTGCTCCTCATGATCGTAGCCATGGATCAGCAGGTTGCTGAAGCGGTGCCTTTTCTCGTATGCAAAAGTATGAGACAAATAATACTGGTCGCCATTCAATTCAATGTAGCAGCCGTCGTCAATACGAGCTCGGATGAAGGCGGCGGCGGATTGATCATCGGTTAGCCAGGACAGGTCGAATTTTTGAATCTTCAACCACGGATTATGCGAGTAATTATCGGTTAAACTGTCGTGTATCAGGTAAAATTGCAACCAGTGGTAATCGTTGTTGATCTCGCTTCGCGTATACAGCTGCAAGAAGCGGTTGATTATCCAGATACGGCTCTCCGGCGCATTGGCCATAATGGCCAAGGGAATCCCGTAATTTTTGTAGGTCATGACAAGGGGATGGCCTACAGGCAATATTTTCTTCATGCGTTCACCAACCTTATCCATTATTTGTGTTTATCGTACTCATCCGTACTGGCAAGCGTCAACCCTTTCCCTGCAGCCATGATGAAAAAGCTGTTCTTTCCATGCTGATTAGCGTAGAAAGAACAGCTCGATTCCCCGTATTTGGACGACGTTTGCTTCCTTCAATCGATTTTAATTTTTATAGTTATGCGGCTCCGCCTGATGATCAAGTGAATTTTGAGCGGTGTGCTGGACGTTATGCGCGGTGATTTCTTCGGCGAACTCGCTTGCCGCCCGTTCAGACTCACGGGGGTTAAGCGGTCTTCCATCTTTCGTTGCCTTCGGTGCGGCCGTTGGCTTCTCGTCTTGTCTCATTTGATCCTCCCTTTATGATGACACCGGATTAACGGATTTGACTCGGCTGTTCAGTCTCATCCAGGGCCTGCTCGATCGACTGAATGGATTGCTCCAGCTGATGCACGGTTTGCTTCACTTGCTGGACTTGCGATTCATTGGACTCGGCTTCCACAGCATGCATATTATCCTCAATGGATTGGCGCAGATGGCGCATGCGCGCTGCCGCTTGGCGCATCTGCTCGGGATCGGCGCTTTGCTTGGCGAATTCCCATTCGCTAACGGCTTCATGGGCTTCTGTGATTCGCTGATTCGCTTCTTCCCAAGCGCGAATAAGCCGGCTTTGATGTTGTTGATATTCGACCATTATGGCATGCCTCCTGACCTGTTTCCATGATTGCAGCCATTAGGATACGTCGAATTGCATGTTTCCATTCGCGGAAGACTGTGAAGCAATGTCAATAGTCTGTGAAAATGTCACCTTAACTTTTCTAAGAAAATGTCACTTTCAGTGTGGATCGAGGCCGTCTAAAAAGAGGCCTCGAAATAGCCGTTGTGCT